>CAZZZE010000394.1:0-3024 GCA_964658365.1 uncultured Jatrophihabitantaceae bacterium | reverse complement strand
CGCCGCCGGGGGCGGCGTGGTCGGGCTGATCTTCGCCGTCATCATCATCCTGATGGTCTACCGACCGGGCTCGTGACCCTGCGGGTGACGACGGTCGAGGCGGCCGTCACCACGGAGCTCCGGCGCGCGGTGCTGCGCCCGCAGCACCCGGCGGGCACGCCGATGTTCGGTGATGACCTGCCCGACGCCGTCCACCTCGCCGCCCTGGACGGCGACGTCGCGGTGGGCGCGTGCGTGCTCGTGCCCAGGCCCTACCCGCACCGCGACGAGCCGGGCGCCTGGCAGCTACGGGCCATGGCCACTGCGCCCCAGCGGCGCAGCGCGGGCGTCGGCGCACTGGTGCTGTCGGCCGCAGTCGACGCGGTCGTCGAGCGCGGCGGCCGGTTCTTGTGGTGCATGGCCCGCGCGGTTGCCGTCGCCTTCTACGAGCGCAACGGTTTCGTCGTGGATACCTCGGAGTATGTCGAGCCGAACACCGGCCTGCCGCACCGCGACATGTACCGCCGGATCAGCGCAGGTTGAGCACCTTCTCGGTCTGCGCGGCCATCTTCGACTCGCCCAACGCGTTCGGGTGCACGATGACGGGGTTGGTGCCGCCGAGCACCGGCTCGATCCACCGGGTGCCGATCGGCTTGCAGGCGTCGTGGCCGTTCGAGACGACGGACATGTCGACGTACGTCGCGCCGGTCGCCTTGGCTGCGCGCGCAACGGCGTCGTTCAGCGTGGCCTGCTCCTCGCGCAGGTAGGGGATGTCGCCGCTGGCCACCGGCAGCTGCGGGAAGCAGCCGCCACTGGTCGGCACGATCCAGGGGTAGCCGAGGATCGCGACGCGGGCGTGCGGCGCCTTCGTGTGCACCGCCTTGAGGGCCTTCACCAGCGACGGGTAGGTGGTGGTGCGGATGGTGTCGTCGAACGACGAGCCGTAGCGGTCCTGGCACGGATGGCCCTGGCCGGCCGTCGACACCCCGGCCGCGCCGCACTCGAGGATCGAGTCGAGGAACACGCCGCTGTCGTTGCCGCCGATCGTCATCGTGATCAGCTGGGTGTCGGACTGCACGGCGTCGAGCTGCGGGGCGACACCTGGGTACTGCGAGCTGGTGAAGTCCTTCGTCTCGGCACCGCCGCAAGTGACGTCGGTGAGCTGGGCGTGCACGGCGGCAGCGATGACGTGCGGGTAGTTGACCGTCGAGCGCAGGCACAGCGGGGAACTCGGGTCGGGCGGCACGTTCCCCGACGCGGCGCTGTACGAGTCGCCCAGGGCGACGTAACGCGGGCCGGTGGTGGCGCCGGCCGGGGCGGCGATCAACACTCCTGCGGCGGCGAGGGCGATGGTCGAGACGGCGATGAGTCGGCGCACGGACGGGCTCCTTCAGCGGTGAAGACGCGGCGTTGGGTTGATCCCCTGTCCGGTCCAACGACGCACGCCGCCCGACGTCACGCTCGAGCTACGCCGCGGGCACGCCCGCGTCGGTCGGCAGCGCCCGGTGCTCGGCCAGCACCTCGCTCTGTCGGCCGTGCAGGGTCGTGAAGTAGTACGCGCCGCCGACGATCAGCACGAGTGCCATGAACGTGAACGCCCCGTACTGGAAGTACCAGTGCTTGGCCCCGTAGATCGCCGGGCGCGGCCACGCCAGGTTGATCACGACGAGTCCCTGGTAGACGACGGCGACGACGTTGACGGCCAGCCCGGCCCGGCCCATCGAGAAGTAACCGCCGGTCTCCTTCAGCGGCCACTCACCCTTGAGCCGGCGCAGCAGCATCGGTCCGGTGACGCAGAGGTAGGCGATGTAGAACAGGATGATCGCCACGGAGGTCAGCACCAGGAAGACGTCCTGATTGCCGATGTTGATCACCAACAGAATCACGGTGACCAGCCCGATGACCAGGGCCGGGATGGCCGGCGTCTTGGACTTGCCCGACACCCGCGCGATGTGCGAGCCGAACGGCAGCCGGCCATCGCGGGCCATCGTGAACATGATCCGGATGCCGGAGGTGTGCACAGCCAGAGCGCACACGGTGATGGCGATGGCCGAACAGATGAGGAACACGTCGCCGAAGGTGTTGCCGAGCACGTACTTGATCACGACAGGCAGCCCTTCCGCCCCCTGCAGGAGGTTCTTCATCGACATCATCGCGAACAGCATCAGCAGCGCACCGAGCACGAACGCCGCAGCAACCGCGCGCAGGATCGCGCCCGGGGCGTGCTTGCGCGGGTTGTTGGTCTCCTCGGCCAGCGAGCCCGCGGTGTCGAAACCGTAGAAGATGTAGGCACTGGTCAGCCCGGCGACCAGGAACGCGCCGAGATATCCGGCCGGATGGCCGTGCGCTGTACCGTTCGTGTGCAGGACGACGCCGGGTCCGCGCTTGGCGTGGAAGGCCAGCACGATGACCAGGACCGAGGCGCCGACCAGCTCGACGATGACGCCGATGTTGTTGATGACCGCCATGACCTTGACGCCGATCATGTTGATCGCCGTGGTGAACACGACGAGCAGCAGGGCCAGGACGACCGCGTTCTTGGCCCCGCCCGGGGTGAGGTACTGGCCCACGTCGGACTTGCTTCCGACGATCTCGAACTTGCTGGAGATCGTCGGCAGGATCACCTGGTAGGCGACGGCCACCGCCGCGACCGTGACGATCGCGCCGATGAGAATGATCCAGCCGGCCAGCCACGACGTGAACGGACGGGCCAGCTGCTTCGACCACTGGTAGACGCTGCCCGCGATCGGGAACTGCGCCGCCATCTCGGCGAAGCACAGGGCCACGAGGAACTGCCCCACGAACACGATCGGGAACGTCCACCAGAAGGCGGGCCCGCCGAGGCCGAAGCCGAAGCCGAAGAGCTGGAAGATACCAGTGAGTATGGACAGGTAGGAGAAGCCCGCCGCGAAGGACGAGAACTTGCCCAGCGAGCGGTCGAGCTCCTGTTTGTAGCCGAACTCGGCGAGATCGTCAGAGTCAGAGCGGGTTGCGGTCACGGCAGAACCTCCGGGGGTCAGCGGGGGAACCAGTACTGCGGTTTCG
>CAZZZE010000393.1:0-3027 GCA_964658365.1 uncultured Jatrophihabitantaceae bacterium | reverse complement strand
GGGCGCGGCGGCGGGCGCGTCGGGGGTCTCGGCGACCGCGGTCTTGCGGGCGGGTGCCTTCTTGGCCGGCGCCGTGGGCACGGGGGCGTCCGGGAACGCCTCGCGCAGCCGTCGGGCGACAGGCGCCTCGATGGTGGACGACGCCGACTTCACGTACTCACCGATCTCGGTGAGCTTGGCGAGGGCGTCCTTGCTGGTGATACCGAGCTCTTTAGCGAGAGCTGATACGCGGGTCTTGCCTGGCACGTGTCTCCTTAGCAGGGACCGTGCGGCGAACCGCGCGGCCCGTTAGTGGGTGGACCTGCTCATTGCTGGCGCTTCATCGAGTGCCCATAGCTCGTCATCTCCTGCGGGGTTCCGCTGGTGGTGTCCTGCTCGTGTGGTGCGTGGTGGTGAGCGTCCCCGCGACGTAGTCGCGCACCGGTGTCGGATCGATCGGAGCGGCCACATGCAGTGCCCGCCCGAACGCCCGACGTCGGATCGCGAGATCGACGCACGCCAGGTCACGATGCACCCAGGCACCACGACCGGACGCCCGCCGCCGAGGATCGGGGACGGCACGCACGGTGGCCCCCGGGTCCGCGACGACGCGGAGCAGATCGGTGTCGTCAGCGCGTTGCCGGCACCCGATGCACGTGCGGACCGGGCGTGGCGGCGCGGCTGCGCGCGATTCGGCTCGATCCGTCATGCTGCGGGCGCCGTCGAGGTGCCGACGGCTGGCACCACTCTACTCCCCGGGCCCGTCGCCGACCGACTCCCCCGGTGCGGCCCCGTCGGCCCCCGACTCGGGCGTGGCCACCTCGGAGTCGCTGTGGATGTCGATGCGATGTCCGGTCAGGCGGGCTGCGAGCCGGGCGTTCTGGCCCTCGCGACCGATGGCGAGCGAGAGCTGGAAGTCCGGGACGACGACGCGCACGGCGAGCGTGTCGGCGTCAACGAGGCGGCTGTCCAGCGCGTGCGCCGGCGACAGCGCGTTGCCGACATAGGTGGCCGGGTCCTCGTCCCAGTCGATGATGTCGATCTTCTCGCCGTTGAGCTCGGCGACCACGTTGCGGACGCGCTGGCCCATCGGCCCGATGCAGGCGCCCTTGGCGTTGAGACCGGCGACCTCGGTGCGGACGGCGATCTTGCTGCGGTGGCCGGCCTCACGGGCCACGTTGACGATCTCGACGCTACCGTCAGCGATCTCGGGCACCTCGAGCGCGAACAGCTTGCGCACCAGGTTGGGATGCGTGCGGCTCAGCGTCACCTGCGGCCCGCGCATCCCGCGGGAGACGCCCACGACGAAGGCCTTGATCCGGCTCCCGTGCGGGTACTGCTCCCCCGGGACCTGCTCGGACTGCGGCAGGATCGCCTCGATCTTGCCGATGTCGACCACGACGACGCCGCGCTGGTTGGCCTGCGCGTCGGCCTGCACGATGCCGGTGACGACGTCGCCCTCGCGCCCGGAGTACTCGCCGTAGGTGTGGTCGTGCTCGGCGTCGCGCAGCCGCTGCAGGATCACCTGCCGGGCCGTCATGGCCGCCACCCGACCGAAGTCGGTGGGCGTGTCGTCGTACTCCTCGACGACCCTGCCGCTGTCGTCGAGGTCCTGGGCCCAGACGGTGACGTCGCCGCTCTTGCGGTCGATGCTCACCCGGGCGTGCGGCATCGAGTGCGGCGTGTGCTTGTACGCCGAGAGCAACGCGGTCTCGAGCGCGTCGATCAGCAGGTCGAAGGAGATCTCCTTCTCCCGCTCGATGCTGCGCAGGGCCTGCAGGTCGACCGTGGTCACGACGACCGCCCGCTTCCTTCGGCTTCTGCGCGGTTGAACTCGACCTGCACGCGACCCGCTCCGAGATCGGACCAGGCCACCGCGTGGGTCGCTCCGTCGACATCGAGTGTCACGCCGACGTCGGAGGTGTCGAGCACCCGGCCGGTGAGCGACGGGCCACCGGCCGAGACCGTGACCAGGCGGCCGCGTGCGCGCCGCCAGTGCCGGGGCTCGGACAGCGGCCGGTCGACGCCGGGCGAGGTGACCTCGAGGACGTACGACCCGGCCAGCACGCCGCTGTTCGCGACGTCGGCGGTGTCGAGGGCGTCGGAGATGACCCGGCTGACCAGGGCCACGGCGTCGAGGTCGATCCCCCCGTCGGCGTCGACGACGACCCGCACCAGCGAGCGGCGGCCGGCCGCGCTGACCGTGACGTCCTCGAGGTCGAACCCCGCCTCGGTGATCAACGGCTCGAGCAACGCGGCCAGCGTGTCGCGCGCCTGCGCCGCGGACGCGCCGGCCTTCGCGGGGGGCATGGCGGGCTCCTTCCGATCTCGCTCACCGAGCGGGATCACGGCGTGCAGTTGTGGCCCTCGACCCTAGCCGCTCTGCCACACTGATCACGACATGAGCGGCACGGACGGCGACGGCGACGGACCTCGTACCGGACCTTCACGGCGCTGGTTCCTCGCCGGTGGCACCGCGGCGCTCGCCGGTGCCGGGATGGGCGTGGGCGCCGGTTTCCGGCAGCCGGAATCGCGGCCGGAGCCGAAACGCGCACCGAGCGCACTCGCCGACGCGATCACCGCCGAGCGGCAGCTGCTCGCGTTGGCCGCCGCGGCCGCGCTGCGCGACCCCACGCTGCGCGCCGACCTCGCGGCGCTCGTGGACGACCACACCGCGCATCTGCGGGCACTGCGCTCGGCGGCGGCCGGCTACGACACCGCACGTGCCGGGCCGACCCCCGCGCCAACGTTCGCCACGACCTCGCCGGTGCGGGCGCAGGTGCGCGCCGCGGAGCACGCGGCCGCCACCGCCGCAGCGAAGCGTGCCGCCCTGCTGACCGGCTCCGTCGCCGCGCTGCTGGCGAGCATCTCGGCGTGCGAGAGCACGCACGTCGAGCTGCTGGTGCCGCGGTGACCGCGTCCACGACTGCGTCCACGATCGCGGCGCGCCAGGCCGTGCTCGCCGCGGAACTGCGCGCGCTGTACGGCTACGCACTCATCGGTCCGCGTGTCGACGCCGCCGACCGGCAGCTCGTGCGGACCTGCATC
>CAZZZE010000392.1:1135-3027 GCA_964658365.1 uncultured Jatrophihabitantaceae bacterium | reverse complement strand
CTCTACAGCAAGTACGGCGGCACCGAGGTCAAGTACGCCGGCGAGGAGTACCTCGTGCTCTCGGCGCGCGACGTCCTCGCCGTCATCGAGAAGTAGGACCCACCACCGCCTCGCCCCGGCGCGCCCGCAGCGCGACCGGGGCGTTCGGCGTGCACGTCCGGCACCTCGCGTGCACCACCCGTTCGTGAAAGGAAAGCCATGGCCAAGACCCTCACCTTCGATGAGGAAGCCCGTCGCGCGCTCGAGCGCGGCGTCGACAAGCTGGCCAACGCCGTCAAGGTCACCCTCGGCCCGAAGGGCCGCAACGTCGTGCTCGCCAAGTCCTTCGGCGCGCCGACGATCACCAACGACGGCGTGACCATCGCCCGCGACATCGAGCTCGACGACCCGTTCGAGAATCTCGGCGCGCAGCTGGCCAAGTCGGTCGCCACCAAGACCAACGACATCGCCGGCGACGGCACCACCACCGCCACCGTGCTCGCGCAGGCCCTGGTCAACGCCGGGCTCAAGAACGTCGCCGCCGGCGCGAACCCGATCGCCCTGAAGCGTGGCATGGACGCCGCGGTCATCGCCGTCACCGATGCGCTCGACAAGGCGGCCCAGCCCGTCAACGGCGAGCAGGAGGTCGCGCACGTCGCGACCATCTCGGCGCAGGACGCGACCATCGGCAAGCTCATCGCCGAGGCGTTCACCCAGGTGGGCAAGGACGGTGTCATCACCGTCGAGGAAGCCCAGACGATGAGCACCGAGCTCGAGTTCACCGAGGGCATGCAGTTCGACAAGGGCTACATCAGCCCGTACTTCGTCACCGACCCCGAGGCCGGCGAGACCAGCTTCGACGACCCCTACATCCTCATCACCACGCAGAAGATCTCGGCCGTGGCGGACCTGCTGCCCGTGCTCGAGAAGGTCGCGCAGTCCGGCAAGCCGCTGGTCGTCATCGCCGAGGACGTCGACGGCGAGGCGCTGTCCACGCTGGTCGTCAACTCGATCCGCAAGACCTTCTCGGCCGTCGCGGTCAAGGCGCCGTTCTTCGGTGACCGCCGCAAGGCGTTCCTGCAGGACCTCGCGATCGTCACCGGGGCCGAGGTCGTCGCGCCCGAGGTCGGCCTCAAGCTCGACCAGGTCGGGCTCGACTCGCTCGGCACCGCGGGACGGGTCGTCGTCACCAAGGACACGACCACGGTCACGCACGGCGCCGCGGCGCAGAGCGAGATCGACGCGCGGGTCGCGCAGATCCGCAAGGAGATCGAGGACACCGACTCCGACTGGGACCGCGAGAAGCTGCAGGAGCGGCTGGCCAAGCTGGCCGGCGGCGTCGGCGTCATCAAGGTCGGCGCGGCCACCGAGGTCGAGATGAAGGAGCGCAAGCACCGCATCGA
The DNA here is from genome assembly GCA_964658365.1 of uncultured Jatrophihabitantaceae bacterium. Classification (GTDB taxonomy): domain Bacteria; phylum Actinomycetota; class Actinomycetes; order Mycobacteriales; family Jatrophihabitantaceae; genus Jatrophihabitans. The sequence continues at coordinate 1,645 of CAZZZE010000392.1, read as the reverse complement.
GGACGCGATCTCGGCCACCCGCGCCGCGGTCGAGGAGGGCATCATCGCCGGTGGCGGTGCCGCTCTCGTGCACGCCTCGAGCGCTCTGGACGGCGACCTCGGGCTCACCGGCGACGAGGCGACCGGTGTCGCCATCGTGCGTACCGGGCTCGTCGAGCCGCTGCGCTGGATCGCCAGCAACGCCGGCGAGGAGGGCTACGTCGTGGTCTCCAAGGTCCGCGAGCTGGCCGAGAACCACGGCCTGAACGCCGCGACCGGCGAGTACGTCGACCTGCTGGCAGCCGGCGTCGTCGACCCGGTCAAGGTCACCAAGGCCGCCCTGGCCAACGCGGCCTCCGTCGCCTCGCTGGTGCTATCGACGCAGAGCGCGGTCGTCGAGAAGCCGGCCGAGGACGAGGACGAGGCCGGTCATGGCCACAGTCACGGCCACGGGCACGGGCACAGCCACTGATCGAGCACCTCTGAGCGACCCGCTCAACGAACCGGGGCCCGCAGCGAGTGATCGCTGCG
>CAZZZE010000392.1:0-1125 GCA_964658365.1 uncultured Jatrophihabitantaceae bacterium | reverse complement strand
TCGTTCACGACTGGTCGTTCAGGAGTGTCGTGCGGTGACGTTCAGCCGCGTCACGCGGACTTGCCGATCAGCAGCGACTCGCGCTCCTCGGTCGAGAGCCCACCCCATACGCCATAGGGCTCGCGGGCGGCCAGCGCCCAGCGCAGGCAGTTCTGCACCACCGGGCAGGTCGCGCACACGGCCTTCGCGCGCAGCTCGCGGCGCACCCGCGACGGGCCACGCTCGTTCTCGGGGTGATAGAAGTTCGACGTGTCTTGGCCGCGGCATGCGGCGTCCATCTGCCAGTCCCAGTCGCCCACTCGCGGGGCGGGAAGCCGTCGTTCGTCGGCCATGACGTGACCTTTCGGACCCAGGACCACTCGGCTGTGGTCGTCAAGAGGTCCAAAGAGTGAGCGGCCGAAAGGTGACGCTGTATTACACCGATCTCGCGAAAAAGTCCTGCTGGGCGCGCGGATCCGCCGCGGTGTGCGGCATCTGGCGCGACCGGTTGCGGGTCAGGGGCGCTGCGACAGCGCCTGCACGGCGTCGTTGTAACCGCGTGCGTAGTCCCAGCTGACGTAGGCATCCGGGTCTGGCGCGTAGGCCGGCTCGTGGACGTGCGTGCGTCCCTCACCGAGCAGTGCGCGCAGGTTGGCGGCCATCAGGTCCCAGCCGAAGAAATGCTGCTCGCCGCAGTCGCCGCAGTCGACGGTGATGCCGTCGACGCCCTGCGGGGCGAGGATCGCCCGGAAGGACTGCAGCTCGGTGAGGTCGGCCAGGACGTCCTCGCGCTCCTCGTCGGTGAGCGGCGGCGCGACATGGCTGTCGGGGCCGTCGTCGAGGGCCGCGGCCGGGTCGAACGGATCGCCGAGGAACGGGTCCAACGGACCGTCGTCGAGATTCATCGAACCCCCGCCATGTGCGTCACGACCCCCACGGTAAACGACGGGCAGCCCCCCGCCAACACAAGGCGTCGCGCGTACGATGGCAGCTCGGCGTCAGCCCGTCTAGAGCTTGGAGTCCGCGGTGTCCGACGAGTCCTTCGCTGAAGGCCTGCCCGCCAAGTTCGCAGCGCTCGCGCTCACCTTCGACGACGTCCTGCTGCTGCCGGGCGAGAGCGACGTCGTGCCGGCCGAGGTCGACACC
>CAZZZE010000391.1:0-3030 GCA_964658365.1 uncultured Jatrophihabitantaceae bacterium | reverse complement strand
TCGACCGGGTCGTCCACCAGCAGCACCTGATCGCCCGACGGTCCGTCGGTGTCGTGGGCGTCGGGGGAGGGAGCGTCGTCAGCCACGTATCGCACCCTCGCACGCGGAACTGCCCGGCGCGAGCCGATCAGCGATCAGTCGGGAGGTGGTTGCCGACGCGTCGTCTTCAGGTCACCCCGGCGACGCTTGGCCTCCACCCGACGAGCCTTGGCGGCCCGCGACGGAGTGCGTGGCCGTCGGGGCGGGGGCGGCGGACGCAACGCGTCAGCGACGTAGTAGCCCAGCCGCGCTCGCGCCGCGGTGCGGTTCTGCAGCTGCGAGCGCTGCTCGGAGGCGACGATGCTCAGCACACCGTCGACGAGGCGCGGCGCAAGCTCCTGCAGCAGCCGGGCCCGTTGCACGTCGGTGAGCGCGGACGAGCGCGCCACATCCCAGCGCAGTTCGACCCGGCTGTCGGTCGTGTTCACCGACTGCCCGCCGGGCCCGGACGAGCGGCTGAACCGCTCGACCAGCTCGGCGCCCGGGATCGTGAGCCCCGCGGGCAGGCCGCGCTGCGGGCGCAGGGCCAGGTCCTCAGCCACGTCGACACCGGGTCGCGACGTGGCACGGTGTCGACGCCGTGCTGATCACGTGGCCGGGGCCGTCGAGGATGCACGGTGTCGACACCGTGCACGCGGCGGGCACGGAGTTCGCGCGCATCGGATGTCCCGCGTCAGGGCGTGGCGGGCGAGGCCTGGACGTCGCGCAGCCAGGCGGTGATCTCGTCGGGGTCGCGCGGCAGCATGGCCGACAGGTTCACCGGGTCGCCGTCGGTGACCACGATGTCGTCCTCGATGCGCACGCCGATGCCGCGCAGCTCGGCCGGCACCGACAGGTCGTGGGCCTGGAAGTACAGGCCGGGTTCGACGGTCAGCACGTGCCCGGTGGCCAGCGTGCCGTTGCGGTAGGCCTGCTCGCGGGCCGCGGCGCAGTCGTGGACGTCGATGCCCAGCATGTGCGACGTGCCGTGCAGCGTGTAGCGGCGGTGCAGGCCGGCGCCCGGCGTCTCGGGGTCCTCGGCGCAGGCCACCTCGGCGGTGACGGGCAGGACGCCCCACGAGTGCAGGTGCTCAGCGAGCACGTACATGGCTGCGTTGTGGGCGGCCAGGAACTCGTTGCCCGCGCGGACCTCGGCGATGCCGGCCGCCTGGGCCTCGGCCACCGCGCCGTAGACCCGGCGCTGCTGCGGCGTCCAGGTGCCGTCGACGGGCAGGGTGCGGGTGACGTCGGCGGTGTAGAGCTCGTCGGTCTCGATGCCCATGTCGGCCAGCAGCAGGTCACCCGTGCCGACCGAGCCGTTGTTGCGCCACCAGTGCAGCGTGGTGGCGTGCGCGCCCGAGCCGACGATCGAGGTGTAACCGACGTCGTTGCCCTCGAGCCGCGCGCGTCGCCAGAACGTACCCTCGAGCCAGCGTTCGCCGCGGACGTCGCCCCGCCCGACGACGTGCGGCAGCTCGCGCGCGACGTCGGCGAACCCGCGCGCCGTCGCCTCGCACGCGAACTGCAGCCGGCTGAGCTCCCACTCGTCCTTGACGAGGCGCAGCTCGTCGACGACCTGGGTCAGCGTGTCGCCGCCCGCACCCGGCAGCAGCGCATCGACGGACGGGTCGACGCCACGCAGCAGCTCGACCTGCCCGCCGCGGTAAGGCGCGAGGTCGCTCTCGAGCGCGTCGAGCGGGCGGGTCTCGACGCCCAGGACGTCGGCGGTGGCGGCGATGCTCGGGACGTTGCCGACCCACACCGCGCCGTGCGAGCGGCTGGTGAAGTAGGCGGCCTCGCCGGGCTGGGCGTACTCGCGCACGTAGAGCGTGCTGTCGTGGCCGCCGCCGCCCCGGGCCGAGTCGCTCGGGGTCATGACGAACACCGCGTCGGCCACCGTCTCGCCGGTGAGCCAGGTGAACGCGCTCGCCGCGCGGAACGCGTAGTCGGTGTCGTTGGCCCGCGCCCGCAGCCGGCCGGCCGGCAGCACGATCAGCGCGCGCGGGAACGCTGCGGACAGCTCGCTGCGGCGCTTGGCCGTGTACGGCGCGATCTCGGGCCGCGCAGGGTGCGGCATCGGCGCGGCCGGCGCCCAGTCCGCGGCGATCGCCGCGCGCAGGTGCGCCGGCATCGGGATGTCGTGCGAGGCGGTCTCTGCCTCGGGTGCCTCGTCGGCAGGGGCGCCGGTGCGCGCAGGGGTGTCGCCGTCGGTCATGTCGGGAAGTCTAGGTGCTGCCGGGAGGCGCCGGATGGCCTAACTTGGGCGGATGACATCGGGGAACAGGCCTGCACCGGAGCAGGGCAGCTGGCAGATCCCGGGCGCGGCGAGCGCCTACGAGCCGGTGGCCGAGAACAGGGCGGGCGAGGGTCGGGGCCGTCCCGGTGTGGTCGCGCTGATCGTCGCCCTGACCGAGTTGGTGATCATCCTCGCGGTCGGCAACCAGGCGGTCACCAAGCACGCAGTGCGCTACGCCGCCGACCACTCCGACAGCTTCCTCGGCAACGCGGCCCGCTCGTCCTACGAGTTCACCTGGCGGCTGACGCCGCTGCGCGGCGATAACCGCGACGGCTACCACGTCTACGCCGGGCAGTGGGTGACGATCGCAGTCTTCGTCGTGCTGACGGCCCTGCTCGCCGTCGTCGCAGTCCGGGGCGCGGTCACCTTCTGGCGGGCGTTCTTCGGCATCTGGACGGCCGCCGTCGCCGCGGCCTGCGTGGCGCGCATCGTCGGGGCGCTGGTGAGCAGGTCCTTGACCCCGCGCGCGGACCGCGTGACGAGCGCGGTCTTCCACACGGTCAGCGCGACGACGGTGTTCGCGGGCGTGGTGATCGGCCTGGTCGCGGCGCTCATCGGTGCCCTGTTCGCGGTGGCCACCCGCCGCCCGGTCGACGTGCCCGCAGCGGCGGCCGCCCCGCCGGAGCCGGCGCACGTCCCTGAGACCCCGCCGCCGTTCTACGGCAACGCGCCGCGCGGTCAGCAGCCCCAGCAGCCCGAGCAGACCCAGCAGTTCG
>CAZZZE010000390.1:0-3054 GCA_964658365.1 uncultured Jatrophihabitantaceae bacterium | reverse complement strand
ATGGGCCAGGTCGCCGAGCCCTACATCCCGCGCCGGGCCGAGCGGCACCTCGAGAAGGGCCGCGTCGTCATCTTCGGCGCCGGCGTCGGCATGCCGTACTTCTCCACCGACACCGCCGGCGCGCAGCGCGCCCTCGAGATCGGCTGCGATGCGCTGCTGCTGGGCAAGAACGGGGTCGACGGCGTGTACGACGCCGACCCGGCCAAGGTGCCCACGGCCACCAAGTTCGACGACATCAGCTACGACGAGGTTCTGCAGCGTGGCCTGAACGTCGCCGACGCCACCGCGTTCAGCCTGTGCCGCGACAACGCGATGCCCATCGTCGTGTTCGGCCTGGACGAGGGCAACATCGCCCGGGTGGTCCGCGGCGAGAAGATCGGCACGATCGTGCACGCGGCGCAGTGAGGAGACACAACCAGTGATCGACGAGATCCTCTTCGAGGCCGAGGAGAAGATGGAAAAGGCCGCGCATGTCGCCCGCGACGACCTCTCGGGGCTGCGCACGGGCCGCGCCAACGCCAGCGCGTTCGCCCGTCTGGTCGTGGACTACTACGGCGCGCCCACGCCCGTCCCGCAGATGGCCACCGTCAACGTGCCCGAGGCCCGGATGGCGATCATCAAGCCCTACGACGCCAGCCAGCTCGGCGCCATCGAGAAGGCCATCCGCGACAGCGATCTCGGCGTCAACCCCACCAACGACGGCCAGATCATCCGCGTCGTGTTCCCGCAGCTCACCGAGGAGCGCCGCCGCGAGCTCGTCAAGGTCGCCAAGGGCAAGGGCGAGGACGCCAAGGTCTCGATCCGCTCGGTGCGCCGGCACGCCAAGGACTCCCTCGACCGGCTGGTGAAGGACGGCGGCTCCGGTGAGGACGACGTGCACCGCGCCGAGGGCGAGCTCGACAAGCTGACGGCCCGCTACACCGCCACCATCGACGACGCGGTGCGGTCGAAGGAATCAGAACTGCTCGAGGTCTGAGGTCGCAGGTTGCTCATGACTTCCAGTTCCGCATGACGTCCGACGACTCACCCGACCGCACCGGCGCCACTCGATCGCCGGTCTCCCGCGCCGGCCGCAACCTGCCGGCCGCGATCGCGGTCGGCCTCGGCCTCGGCGGGCTGATCATCGGCACCCTATTCCTCTGGCGCCCCGCATTCGGGATGGTCGCCGGGCTGGCCGTGCTCTACGGCTGCTACGAGCTGTCGAAGGCGCTGGCCCACGGCGCGTTCCGCATCACCCTGCTGCCGCTGCTGGTCGGCAGCGCGGCCATGCTCGTCGCGGCATGGGAACGCGGGCCGAGCGGGCTGGTCCTCGGCGCGTTGATCACCGTGCTGGGCGTGGTCGTGTGGCGCATCGGCGACGGCGCCGAGGGGTACGGCCGCGACGTCGGCGCGTCCTCGCTCGTCGTGCTCTACCTGCCGCTGCTGGCCGGGTTCGCGGTGCTGCTCGCGCATCCGCATGACGGCGCCGCGCGGGTCATCGCCTTCGTGGCCACCGTGGTCTGCAGCGACACCGGCGGTTATGCCACCGGCGTGCTGTTCGGCAAGCACCCGCTGGCACCGATCATCTCCAAGGGCAAGAGCTGGGAGGGCTTCGCCGGCTCGGTGCTCGCATGCTCCGGGGCGGGCGTGCTGTTCTTCGTGCTCACCTTCCACGAGGACTGGTGGAAGGGTCTGCTGTTCGGGCTCGCCATCGTCGTCACCGCCACGCTCGGCGACCTCGGCGAGTCGATGATCAAGCGCGACATCGGCGTCAAGGATATGGGTTCGCTGCTGCCCGGGCACGGCGGCGTCATGGACCGCCTCGACTCCCTGCTGCCGTGCGCCGCGGTGGCCTACCTCATCCTGTCCGGGTTCGCGCCTGTCTGAGTACGCCGACGCAAGCGAGGTGATCGCGCGCGTCGCGGGCCTGCCGGCCGGGACGCAGTTCGTCGGTATCGACGGCTTCGGGGCCGCCGGCAAGACGAGCCTGGCCGCCCGCGTCGCGGCAGCAGTCCCGCGGGTCGTCGTCGTGGCGGTCGATGACTTCGCCGGCCCGCAGGTCGCCGAGTGGGATTGGGGCCGGTTCCGTGCGCAGGTGCTGGTTCCCCTGCGCGCCGGCCGGCTACCAGGTGTGGGAGTGGGAGGCCGACACCGGGGGCAGCTGGGTCGACATCGAGCCCGGGCGGATCGTCGTGGTCGAGGGCGTCTCCGCCACCCGCCGCGAGGTCGTGGCGCCGTGGGCGCTGACGGTGTGGGTGCAGGCCCCGCCCGACGTCCGCCGCGCCCGGGCGATGGCCCGTGACGGTGCGCAGCACTGGCCGGTCTGGGAGCACCAGTGGATACCGTCCGAGCAGGCGTACGCGGCCCGCGAACGCCCCTGGGAGCGGGTGGACCTCGTCGTGGCGGGATTTCCCCCGGGCTGAGTGGTGGGTAACCCAGCACTGAACGATCGGGGACAATGGGTGACGCCATGACCACCTTGCCGCTCGTCTTCGACGCCCCGAAACGGGGCAAGCCACCCCGCCACCTCGCCGACCTCGACCGCACGGCGCTGCGGGCGGCGGTCACCGAGCAGGGTCTGCCCGCCTTCCGGGCCGACCAGCTCGCCCGCCACTACTTCGGCCGGTTCGAGAACGACGCCAGCACCATGACCGACCTGCCCGCCGGCCAGCGAGCGACCGTCGGTGCCGCCCTGCTGCCGGCGTTGCTCACCGAGGTGCGTCGCAGCGAGACCGACGACGGCACGACCCGCAAGACGCTGTGGCGCCTGCACGACGGCGCGCTCGTCGAGAGCGTGCTCATGCGGTACCCGGCGCGCGGCGATTCGCGCGAGCGGATCACGGTGTGCGTCTCGAGCCAGGCCGGTTGCGGCATGGCCTGCCCGTTCTGCGCCACCGGTCAGGGCGGCCTCACCCGCAACCTCTCGACGGGCGAGATCGTCGACCAGGTGCGGGTGGCCGCTGCGGCCGCGGCGAGCGGCGAGCTGGGCGGCGGTCCCGGCCGGCTGTCGAACGTCGTGTTCATGGGCATGGGCGAGCCGCTGGCGAACTACAACCGCGTCGTGGCGGCGCTGCA
>CAZZZE010000389.1:0-3055 GCA_964658365.1 uncultured Jatrophihabitantaceae bacterium | reverse complement strand
CGGGGCCGGCCGGTTACCATCGAGGCCATGTCCCCCGGTCCCGACAAGCCGAAGCCCAGGCCGGGACCGCAGGGCCCCCGGCCGGTACCGGCAGCAAGCGCCGGCGCTGCCGGCGCGGGAGACGGACCGAATCCGGGTGCGCGGCGGCGCCGCCGGCCGCGGCGCTGGCTGCGCCAGGTCGACGAGTTCAGCGCCGGGGGTCTGGTGCTCGACCTCGCCGGCGACGTCCCGCGCGGTGCGCTGATCGGGCGCACCGACCGGCAGGGGCGGCTGCTGTGGTCACTGCCGAAGGGCCACATCGAGGCGGGTGAGACCGCCGAGCAGGCCGCGGTGCGCGAGGTCGAGGAGGAGACCGGGATCGCCGGGGTCATCGTCGCCGAGCTCGGCACGATCGACTTCTGGTTCGTCGCCGAGGGCCGCCGCGTGCACAAGACGGTGCGCCACTACCTGATGCGCCGCACCGGCGGCGAGCTGTCCGACGCCGACGTCGAGGTCGACGAGGTCGCCTGGGTCCCGCTGCCCGACATCCGGGCGCAACTCGCCTACCCCGACGAGCGCGGCCTGGTCGACACTGCGGGCAGGTTGCTCGCGGACAGCGCGTGACCAATCCGCGTCGTCGCGCTGCCGCGCTGCTCGCGGCGGGCGCAGTGCTTGCTACCGGGCTCGCGACCAGCACGGTCCTGACCCCCGCCGCCCCGGCGACCGCCGCTGCGCGGGTCACGGCGCGACTGACGGCGACGGCCGGCGCGCGGGCCTCGGCTGTGTCGGTGACCGTGTTGAGCGTCAACCCCTCGACCCCGGCCATCACCAGCACCGCCAAGCCGCTGGTCATCACCGTGTCGCTCGAGAACACCACCGACCAGGCCGTCACCGGCGTGACCCTGGCCGCCGAGCGCGGCGACCCGATCACCACCCAGGACGCGCTCACCTCGTCCCTGGCCGACACCTCCGCCCGCAGCGGCGGTCGGGCGATCCAGCCGACCCGTGACCCCGAGGTGACGTTGCCACCGGGCGCTCCGGTCACCGCGACCTTCACCACGACCACGAGCATCCAGGACGACCACCTCCACATCTGCCAATGCGCCAACGCCGTCTATCCCATCGACGTCACCGCCCGGACCACCACCACCGCCGGCGTCGCGGAGGTACTCGGGGGCGCGCGTACCTACCTGTCGTCCTTCGATGCTCAGCCCACCCGCAAGCTGGCCGTCACCTGGGTGTGGCCGCTGATCGACCGCCCGCACCGCACCGCCGACGGGACGGTGTTCACCGACGACGACCTCACCGCCTCGGTGTCCTCGGGCGGGCGGCTCGACCGCGCCCTGCAGGTCGTGCAGGACGTCGACGACGCGGTCCCGCTGACGCTCGTCGTCGACCCCGATCTCGTGGACGAACTGCAGATCATGGCCACCAGGCCGTACACCGTGCGAGCGGCCGACGCGACGTCCGTGCCCGGCACCGGCCAGCAGGCGGCGGCCGCCTGGCTCGCACGCCTCCGCACCGTCCTCACGCCCCCGTCGCTGGTCAGGATCGAGTTCACCGCGCTGGGCGACCCGGACGTCACCGGCCTGACCCAGAACCATCAGACGTGGTCGGCGCAGCTTTCCGCCGAGATCCTCACCCGGGTGACGGCCGCCCTCGGCGGCCTGGCGCCGACCTCCACGCTCGCCTGGCCGTCGACCGGCTCCGCCACCGTCGCGACGCTGGACGCGCTGGTGGCCGCCGGCACCGGGACGGTGGTCCTCGACGGCTCGCGGGTGCGGCCGAGCACCAGGTCCGGCATCCCGGTGTCTGCGGCCCGGCTGCGGACCTCGCACCGCACCGTGGACGCCCTGCTCACCTCACCCACGCTGCAGCGGTACGCACTATCCGTGCTCGCCGGCTCGACCGCGGCGCTGCCCGAGCTGACGTCCGAACTCGCGGTCCGGGTCACCCAGCGGCCGAACACGGCGCAGAGCGCCGTCCTGAGCGCGCCGCGCTACGTCGACCCGCCGTCGCCGACAATCGCGGCTCAGGCGATCACGGCGACGTCCAGTTCGCTGTTCAGCCAACCCGTCACCGCGGCCGCGGTCACCGCTGCGCTGCCGGCCTCGACGCCGACGAGTTCGGTGCGCGCGGTTCGCGCCAGCTCGGCCGGCCTGCCGGACGCGCAGCTGGACAAGCTCGCCGCGGTGGCGAAGTACCGGCCCGCGGTGCAGTCCCTCATCAAGGCGTCCGCGGCAGGTCAGCGCATCCTCGCGGCGCTGCCCGACGCCGTGCAGCGCAGCGAGTCGGCAGCCTGGAGCTCCGCCGGCTCCGCCATCGGTGGTGGGCCGACGAACGGCATCCGACGCAGCACAGCCCTGGTCACCCAGCTGACCGGCTACCTGGGCCAGGTCCGCATCCTCAACCCGCCCGAGAGCAGTTACACCCTCGCGTCGAGCAATTCGCCCCTGCTCATCTCGGTACGCAACGAGTCCGCGTTGAGCATGACGGTCATCGTCTCGGTGGCCACGGTCGGCGGGCTGCCGGGCCTCACGCAGCGCGATCTGAAGCCCGTCGTGGTGGGGCCGCGCTCGAAGACGTCCATCAAGATCCTGACCCGCATCCAACGCTCGGGTCGTATCCCGGTGCAGGCCAAGCTGCGGACACCGAGCGGGTTCGGGCTCGGCAGTCCCGTCCGGTTGTTCGTGCACAGCACCGTGCTCGGCACCATCGGCGTGGTCATCACGATCTCCGCCGGGGTGGTGCTCGTCCTGGCTCTGCTCGTGCGCTACGTCCGCCGGGTGCTGCGCATCCGCGCCAAGCGCGCGCAGGCCGGGACCGCGTCATGAGCGCACCGGTCACCGACGACGACTGGGGCAGTCCGACGCTCTACAACGGTGGCCAGCCCTTCGAGCCGCGGATGTTCACCGAGGCCGATCCGATGGGCGGCGTGCTCGTCGACAGCGAGGACACCGACGGGCCCCGGTGGAGCGAACCCACCTACACCGGACGCCCGCGCAAGCGGCGACCTGCGCCGGCGCACGCCGCGCAGCACACTCCCGGCGAGACCGGTGCAGGCGAGACGGGGACA
>CAZZZE010000388.1:0-3060 GCA_964658365.1 uncultured Jatrophihabitantaceae bacterium | reverse complement strand
AGGCCATCTTGGTACGTCTCGCTCTCTTCGGTACGGCTAGACGCCCAGCGCTTCTCGGGTGTCGGCGTGCGCGACCGGGAGCTCGACGACGAATCGGGTGGGCTGGCCCGGTTCGCTCTCGCACCAGATGTGACCCTGGTGCGCCTCGACCACTGTGCGTGCGATGTAAAGACCGAGCCCGGTGCCTCTCACAGAATTCTCACCGCTGCGGACGAATTTGTCGAATATGCGATCGCGCGCGTCGGGATCGACACCGGCGCCGTGGTCGGTCACCGAGACCCGCACCCGCTCGCCGTCGACCACGGTGGAGGTGACGGTGATGCTCGACCCGGGCGGCGCGTTGGTGCGGGCGTTCTCGAGCAGGTTGCCGAGCACCTGCTGCAAGCGGTCGGGGTCGGCGTCGATCCACACCGCCTCGGGCGCGGGGACGAACTCGACCGGGTGCGTCGGATCGGCGGCGAGCGCTCCGTCGATCGCTGTCTGCAACTCCCCGGACAGCTCGAGCCGCGTGAAGGCGTAGCTGAAGCGACCGGCCTCGATCGTCTCGACGTCCAGCACGTCGCGGGTCATGGCCTGCAGCCGCCGGGCGTTGGTCACCGCGCGCCGCACGGTGCTCAGCCGCTCCGCCTCGCTCAGGGTCGTCCAGTGATCAACGGTGGTCTGCAGGAAGCCGAGGATGCCGGCCACCGGCGTGCGCAACTCGTGCGAGACGACCGAGATGAACTCGGCCTGGGCGCTGGTCAGCTGGCGCAGGCGGCGCTGCTGCTCGTGGGCCTCGCGCAGGCGGCGCAGGAGAACGATCACCAGGATCAGCCCCATGCCGAGCAGGAGCAGCAGCAGGATGAGGCCAGCTCGCTGCAGCGGCCCGTTCAGCGCGGACTCGAACTGCGAGGTCTTCTCACGGAAGACGATGCGCCAGCCGACCGAGGGGACGTCGGCGGTGACCACGATGTCCCCGTCGAGGTGCGTTACCCCGCTGCGGACGGTGCGGTAACGACGGTCCTCGACCGGGCGGCCGAGACGGCCGGGCCGCGTGCTCGCCACCACGGTGCCGGCGCTGTCGATGAAGTCCCAGCTGGCGCTGGACGCGGACCGGTCGGCGAGCTGGGCGATCTCGTTCTGGAACGCCGAGGACGCCGTGACGGCGGATTCGAAGACGAGCGCACCGCGCACGCTGGTGGCGGTGGTGCCGCGGATCGCGACGACGAGGTCGTAGCTGGGCAGCTCGGTGGTCAGGCCCTTTGTCGACACTGGCAGGACGGTCGCATCCTCGCGGCCCAGCCGGGCCTTCAGCGACGCCCAGCCTCCCGGCCAGGCGGGGGTGCCGACGGCGCCCGTGCGCAGCAGGATGCCGGACGTCACGATGCCGTCGGCGTTGACCAGGAAGAACCCGGACTGCGCAGTGGCGTCGACCGCGTAGTTCTTGAGGATCGCGAGGTCGGCGGGATTGTCGGGCGTCAGCTTCCACGGTGTGGCGCCCAGCCCCTTGACCGACGTGAACTCCGAGGCCACCCGGGCGTTGAAGCTGTCGGCGGTGGTCTGGACCTGGTCGAGCTTGGCGCTGGTGAGCGCCGCGATGCCGCGGTTGGCGGCACTGGTCAGCAGCGTCACGACCGCCACGGCCACCGCCACGACGACCAGGCCGGCGACGATGGGGACGAGCCGGCCGGGTGCCCGCGCTCGACGCGCGCTCGCGTCCGGAACGTCGGCCTGTTCATGCGAGCGCGGCATCGAGACTCCCCTGGCCGGCGGGGTCGGGCCGCAGCTCGACGGTGGGCATCGACACCCGGAAGCGCGCACCGCCACCCGGTGCGGAGTCGACGGAGACGGTGGCGCCCATCACGGCCGCGTACTCGGACACGATGGCCAGGCCGATGCCGGCGCCGCGGGTGCGCGAGACCGCGTCGTCGTTGCCGCGGAAGAACCGGCTGAAGATCCGCTCGCGGTCGGCCACCTGGACGCCGGCGCCCTGATCGTCGACGATCAGCTCGCTGCGGGTGGCCTCGCAGCGCACGGTGACCGTGATGCTGGTGCCGGACGGTGAGTACTTGGCTGCATTGCCGACCAGGTTGACGAGGATCCGCTCGATCGCGATGTCGGAGCCGCGCACGACGGCCTCGCCCCGGACGTCGACGACGAGTTCGTGGTCGGTGGCGATCTCGCGCTGCTCGTCGAGCATCCGGGCGACGGTCGCCCCGAGCTCGATCGTCTCGTGACCGGCGTGCGGCAGGCCACGCTCGACGCGGGAGAAGTCGAGCAGCTGCTCGATCAGCGCGTCGAGGCGCCGGCCGTTGGCCATGACCCGTTCGACAAGGAGTTTGGCGCGTTCCGGCGGCAGGTCGTCCCACTGCTGCAACAGCAGGGTGGTGAACCCGACGATGGCCGCGACCGGCGTGCGCAACTCGTGCGACGCCGTCGACAGGAAGATGGTCTTCAGCTCGTCGACGGCGTGCAGGCGGTCGAGCAGCTCCTGCTGCTGGGCATAGGCGTCGGCGTTGGCCAGGGAGGAGCTGAGCAGCTCGCCCGCGGTGACCAGGGACAGCAGCCGATACGGCCCGAGCGGCGTCCCGGCCTTCACGCGCAGCACTCCGAGCCCGCGTCCGGCTCGGCTCAGGGAGACTGCGAACGTCTCGCCCTCGGCCAGCACGTCGGGACGAGTGGCGGCCGGCGGTACCGAGTCGTCGGGCGGTGTGCCCCAGACGAACAGTTGACGCTCGCCGTCGTCCTTGGGGACAGCCAGGCTCATCCCGGCAAGCCCGAGGGTGTCGACGAGGTGGGCCGACACGGCCGGCAGTACGTCGCCGACGTCGAGGCTGCGTTGCAGCAGGGTCGCGGTGCCGGTGACGATGGAGCGGTCGAGGCGCAACAGCCGCACCTGATCCGCGCCGCGCCCGAGCCGGCGCACGAGTTCGGCGAGCAATGCCCCGATGACCACGAACAGCAGCACCAGGCCACCGGCCCCCAACCACGTCGCGCCGGGGACGCCCGGCTGGAGGCGCCACGCCTGCACCGTCCAGCCGGGGGCTTGGCTGAGTTGCGTGTCGACCGAGAAGGTGAGCG
>CAZZZE010000387.1:0-3060 GCA_964658365.1 uncultured Jatrophihabitantaceae bacterium | reverse complement strand
GCGACCTCGGTGCCGTCGGGCAGCGCGGTGATCTCGAAGTCGGCGAACGCGTTCGGGGCGATGCGGCGCAGCTCGTGCAGGCAGGCGATGGCCAGCTCGCGGATCTCGACGTCGGCGTGCTCGGAGGCGCGCATCGCGATGAAGTGCCGCCAGGCCCGGTAGTTGCCGGTGACCACGATGCGGGTCTCGGTGGCGTTGGGCAGCAGCGCCCGGGCGGCCTGACGCGCCTGCTTGCGCCGCAAGGTCGCGTGTTCGACGTCGGCGAACTTCTTCTCCAGGCCCTCGAGCAGCTCGGTGTAGGCGGTCACGGCGGCCTCGGACGCCGCGACGAACTTGGCGTGCAGGTCGGGGTCGGCGGCGATGACGTCGGGCTCGACCATCGCCGCGTCCTTCTCGGGGACGTAGCGCTGGGAGAGCTGGGAGTAGCTGAAGTGCCGGTGGCGGATCAGCTCGTGGGTCAGTGACCGCGAGATGCCCGAGAGGTAGAACGTGACGCTGCCGTGCTCGAGCACGGACAGGTGGCCGACCTCGAGAATGTGGTGCAGGTAGCCGGCGTTCGTGGCCGTGGCCGGGTTCGGCTTCTTCCAGGACTGGTAGCAGGCCCGGCCGGCGAATTCGGCCAGCGCCTCGCCGCCGTCGGTGTCGGTCTCCCACGGCACGTCCGCCGGCGGCTCGAAATGCGTCCAGGCGATGGCCTGGACCTTCAGCGGGACAGCCTGGAAGGCGGCGGGGTCGGTCATCAGCGGGCTCCGTGGGTGGCTGCCGGTCGGACGCGGCGGTGGGTGGTGCCCGACTCTAACCGCCACCCCTCGTGGGCCGCCGATGCGACGCGCACACCATGTCGTGGTGGCGGTGTCACCGGAGCAGCCCGGCGAGGGTCGGGGCGAGGTCGCCGCGCGGGCGGACGTCGACGCCGTGCAGGCCCTGCCACTGCGCGACGAGTGCCAGCTCGGCGGCGAGCTCGGCTGCGACGTGGTGGCGGTCGTGGCCCGGTTCGACCCACGCGCTCTGCACCCGCAGGACGCCGGCCTGGCGGTCGGACTTGAGGTCGACGCGGCCGACCAGCGTCTCCCCCAGCAGGAAGGGCAGCACGTAGTAGCCGAAGCGTCGCTGCGGTTCGGGCACGTAGATCTCGATGCGGTAGTGGAAGTCGAACAGCCGCTCGGTGCGGTCGCGGAACCAGACCAGCGAGTCGAACGGCGACAGCAGTGCACGGGCGTGCACGGTGCGAGGTCGGCGCGCGTCGTGCCACATCCACGCCGGCAGTGACCAGCCGGCGACCTGGATCGGGATGAGCTCGCCGGCCTCGACGAGGTCGCCGATCGCCTGTTTGGTGTCGGCACTCGGGATGCGGAAGTAGTCGCGCAGATCGGGTTCGGTGGCCACTCCCAGGGCGCGGGCGGAGATCCGGACGAGCTCGCGCTTGGCGTCTTGCTCGCTGGGCGTGGGCAACGACAGGATCTCGCCGGGCAGGACGCGCTCGGCGACGTCGTAGTACCGCTCGAAGTTGACCCGCTTCGCCGTGGTGATCCGGCCCGTCCAGAAGAGGTGTTCGAGTGCGGTCTTGCCGTCGTGCCAGTTCCACATGTGCCCCGGACGCGGTGGTGGACGTGGGATGCCGGTGTCGCTGGCGACGATCGGCCCCCGGTCGACGACGAGCTGCTCGACGTCGGCCATCAGCGTGGGGTTGTCGTGGGCGATGCGCCGGATGCTCTGCCACGGGTCGAGGTGCGCGCGGGCCATCCGCCACCGCAGCAACGGGTGGTAGGCCAGCGGGATCAGCGAGGCGGCGTGTGCCCAGTACTCGAACATCTCGGGACGGCGGGGGCGCGCGGTGTAGGCGGTCAGCTCGTCGAGCAGCTCGCGCGGGTAGGGCCCCAGCCGGGCGAACACCGGCAGGTAGTGGCTGCGCGAGAACACGTTGACCGAGTCGATCTGCAGCAGGCCGACGCGGTCGATAACGCGGCGCAGGTGACGGACATCGACGCGGCCGGCCGGTCGCGGGTCGGCGAAACCCTGCGCGGCAAGCGCCACCCGGCGGGCGGCGCCGATGCTCAGCCGTGCGACGGGATCGGTCATGCTCCGGGACCATACGAGGCGGCTCCGACAGCATCGACATCGACAACGGGTGACGCGGACAGCGCAGGCACCGGCGACGCACAGCCGGCCGTGGGAGCATCAAAGCGTGTTCGAGAGCATCTTGCGCAGCATCGGCGACGGAGCGGGCTCCTGGCTCTACCTCATCGCCGGTGCACTCGCGTTCGCCGAGGCCGCGATCCTGGTCGGCATGGTGCTGCCCGGCGAGACCGCGCTGCTCGTGGCAGGGGTCTTCTGCAACCACCAGTACGGCCACCTCAACCTCGGCGTCATGATGGTCATCGCGGCCGTGTGCGCGATCGCCGGTGACTCGGCCGGTTACGAGTTCGGCCGCAAGGTCGGGCCCGCGCTGCGCACCTCGCGGCTGGGCGCGTGGATCGGCGAGCCGCGCTGGACGAAGGTCGACGGGGTCATCCACAAATACGGCGGCAAGGCCGTGTTGCTCGGCCGGCTGACCGCGGTGCTACGCGCCCTGATGCCGTCGATGGCCGGAATGAGCGGGATGCGCTACCGCACGTTCCTGATGTGGAACGCGGCCGGCGGGCTGATCTGGGCGCCCGGCTGCGTGCTACTGGGCTACGCGTTCGCCTCGGCGCTCGGCGTGGTCAGCTCGACGCTCACCTGGGCCCCGCTGGGCCTGCTGGCCGTCGTCGTGGTGGTGTTCGGCGGGCTGCACCTGCGGCGGCGCAAGCAGGAACGCGCCGATGAGCTGGCCTACGAGCACTCGGTAGCCGCCGAATCCGAGGCAGCAGCGACCGCCGAACCCGCCGCCTGATCGGCGGTCCCCAGGCGGTGGGATCGGCAGGACGGGCGCCGCCGTTCTTTGTACGCTCTCAGCTATGACGATTCCGCCGGTCCCGCCACCCGACGGTCCGCCGCAGGAGGGGCCGCCGAGCCAGTACGGCCGGCCCAGCCCGTCCGGCCAGCCCCAGTACGGGCAACAGCCCTACGGCCAGCCCCAGT
>CAZZZE010000386.1:0-3061 GCA_964658365.1 uncultured Jatrophihabitantaceae bacterium | reverse complement strand
AACGACACCGAGTTCTTCTTCCTGCGCCCGCGCGACATCGCGCTGTACGTCGGCAACGGCTCGCTCGACGTCGGCATCACCGGCGAGGACCTGCTGCTCGACTCCGGCGCCAAGGCCGAGGCCATCCTGCCCCTCGGGTTCGCGCAGTCGACGTTCCGCTTCGCCACGCTGCCCGGCGCGGCCACCACCGCCGCCGACCTCGCGGGCAAGCGGATCGCCACGGCGTACCCCGGCGTGCTGCAGTCCTACCTGTCCGAGCACGGCATCAGCGCCGAGGTCATCCGCCTCGACGGCGCCGTCGAGACCGCGGTGCCACTCGGTGTCGCCGACGCCATCGCCGACGTCGTGTCCACCGGCACCACGCTGCGCAACGCCGGGCTCGAGATCTTCGGTGAGCCGCTGCTGACGAGCCAGGCAATCCTCATCCAGCGCCACGGCGTCGAGGCGCCGCAGCGCATCGAGCAGCTCGTGCGCCGGCTGCAGGGCGTCATCATCGCCCGGCAGTACGTGCTCATGGACTACGACATCCCCGCCGACCTCGTGCCGCAGGCCGTGTCCATCACACCGGGCATCGAGTCGCCGACCGTCTCGCCGCTGCACGAGCAGGGCTGGTGCGCGGTGCGCTCGATGGTGCCGCGCAGCGACACCAACTCGGTCATGGACACCCTCTATGACCTCGGCGCACGGGGCATTCTGGTGACGGCGATAGCCGCGTGCCGGCTATGACCGACGCACCGACCTCGATGAGCGCCCGACCGATCCGCACGGCGCGGATCGCGAACTGCAGCGCGGCCGTGGCCCTGATCGTGTTCGTCGTGGTGGCCCTGCTGATGCGCCGCGACAACGCGGGCGCCTACTTCGGGCACACCGACCAGGTCTTCACCGTGATCATCGGGCTGATCGTCGCCGGCGGGTTGCACCTGCCCGCGCGTCCACGCATGACCGCCGATCTCGAGGCCGTCCGTACCCGCGGGTATCTCGGCAACTGGCGCACTATCCCGTGGGCGGCGGTGGTGGCTGTCGAGTTTCCGAGCAACGTGCGTTTCGCCCGGCTCCGGTTGCCCGGCGAGGAGGCACTCGCGGTCTACGCGATCCAGCGCATGGATCGCGATGCCGCCGTCGCCGCCATGCGCGACCTGCGCGCGTTGTTCGCCGCCACGCACGCCGGCGCGGCCTGACACTGCGGGCACTGCCTGACATCGCGGGCACTGAGGGCGCAGCGGGCGTAGCGTCCAGCACGTGAGCGTCGCTGCTGCCGTTCAGGAACACGCCGGCCTGCGCGTCCTCGTCGTCGACGACGACCGCAGCGCCCGCGATCACCTGGCCGCGTTGCTGCGCGCCGACCCGCGCATCGCGGCGGTGCGCACCGCGTCCGGGGCGGCGGCGGCGCTGCGGCTGCTCGGCGACGAGCCGCACGACGCGCTGTTCTGTGACGTCCGGCTGCGCGGTCTCGACGGCGTCGCGCTGGCCCGGGTCGTCGGCCGCTTCGCGGTGTCGCCGCAGGTCGTGTTCGTCTCCGCCGACCCGGCGCACGCCGTCGAGGCCTTCGATGTCGCCGCGGCCGACTACCTGCTCAAGCCGGTGCGTCCGGCGCGGCTGCACGAAGCGGTGCGCCGCCTGCACCGCCGCGACGCCGACCGGGTCGAGGACGAGACGATCGCCGTCGAGCTCGCGGGCGTCATCAGCTTCGTGCACCGCTCGGAGGTCCGTTACGTCGAGGCCGACGGGGACTACGTGCGGCTGCACACCGCGCAGGGCAGCCACCTGCTGCGCACGACGTTGGCCGACCTCGAGCGGCGCTGGTCGGCAGCCGGCTTCGTGCGGGTGCACCGGCACACGCTGGTCTCGTTGGCCCACGTCGATCATGTCCGGCTGGTCGACGGGCGGCACGAGATGTCGCTCGGCGACGTCGTGCTGGCCGTCAGCCGCCGGCACGTCGGCGCGCTGCGGTCCCGGCTGCGCGAGCTCTGACCCGGGCCGCCGTTCGTCCGGCGAGCGACGCCGCTCGCCGCCGTGATCACGCCGCTCACCGATTGGCGGCCGCATGCGCCGGGCACCGCCCGGTGCTGCTGGCAGGTTCCGAAGTGCGCACATCCGCGGCCTCTCGGAAGGACACGTCATGACTCACCCGGCCGAACGCTCACCCCGCCCCTCGACGGAAGCCGCAGGGGATCCGACGGCCCCCGCGCCCACCGGGTTCGGCGCCCACATCTCGGACCCGGGGCCGCTCGGGCTGGCCGCGTTCGCCGCGACCACGTTCTTCCTCTCGGCCGTGAACGCGAACCTGTTGCCCGGGACCGTCGAGGCCGGCGTGTTCGGGCTGGCCATCTTCTACGGCGGCATCGCCCAGCTGCTGGCCGGCATGTGGGAGTTCACGAAGGGCAACACGTTCGGCGCGACCGCGTTCTCCTCCTTCGGAGCGTTCTGGCTGGCGTTCTGGTGGTTCGTCACGCGCGGCGTGCCGGCCATGGTGGCGGACAAGGCGACGACCGACGACATCAATCACGCCGTCGGCACCTTCCTGCTCGTCTGGACGATCTTCACCGCGTACATGTTCATCGCCTCGCTGCGCACCACGGCAGCGGTGTCGGCGGTGTTCCTCGCCCTGACGCTGACCTTCCTGTTCCTGTGCATCGGCAACTACGCCGCCTCCACCGGCATGGTCAAGACCGGCGGTTGGCTCGGGCTGGTCACCGCGGTGCTCGCCTGGTACGCCTCCTTCGCCGGGGTGACCAACTCGACCTTCCGGCGGACCGTGCTGCCCGTCGTCCCGCTCGAGCCCAAGGTTTACCGCCGGACCACGTCGAACTAGGTTCGAGGAATGAGTGACGACACGCTGTCCAACCTGTCCCACGAGGAACGCCACTTCCCGCCGCCGGCCGACTTCGCCGCCACCGCGAACGTGACGGCCGAGGCCTACGAGCGCGCGAACGCCGACCGGCTGGCGTTCTGGGCCGAGGCCGCCGACCGGCTGACGTGGGAGCAGCGCTGGACCGACGTCCTGGACTGGTCGGACAAGCCGTTCGCCAAGTGGTTCGTCGGCGGCCGGCTCAACGTGGCC
>CAZZZE010000385.1:0-3061 GCA_964658365.1 uncultured Jatrophihabitantaceae bacterium | reverse complement strand
CCACCCCGACCGGTAATCCCGTCACCCGACTGGTACGGCCGCTAGCTTCGCCCGCTCCGTTCGGTCAGCAGCTGGTGGCGTAGCCGGTGGGCGTCGTGCTGGCGGTCTTCTTCGCCACCGAGCCGCCGGCCACGCTCGCGTAGCAGTAGTAGCCGTTGGTGGAGCCGGTGACGCTGCCGTTCGAGTTCGTGGCGACGATCAGATAGCTCGTCGGCGTGGTCGTGTTGTTGGGGAAGTAGCTCAGCGTGGTGCCGCCGCTGATGTTGATCTGCTTGCCGGTGCACGCGCCGTTCGCGGTGTTGACGGTGACCGACGTCGGGTACACGTTCGTGTCCGAGTAACACGTCTCGAGCATGCCGACGGCGTTGCGCAGATCGGACTGGGCGGACTTGTCGGCCGCGCCCTTCTTGTAGTTCAGGTACACCGGGATCGCGATGGCGATCAGGATGCCGATGATGACGACGACGACGAGCAGCTCGATGAGCGTGAAGCCGTCGTCGTCGGCGCGGGTGCGGCGAACGCGTCGCATGCCCAGCCTCCTTCATGGGGTCGGTTGCGGGTTCCATCGGCCGCCCGGGCGCAAACCTGAGGGTTCTCTGTCAAAGGGCCCTTTCCGGGGCGCTGGGCGGCGGCTGCATAGACTGGCGGGACGCCGAGCACGCCCGCAGATCTGAGGAGCAACCGCACGTGAAGAGCACCGTCGAAAACCTGAGCCCGACCCGCGTCCGGCTCGCCGTCGAGGTGCCCTTCGACGACCTCAAGGCGAGCCTCGACAGCGCCTACAAGGCGCTCGCCCAGCAGATCAAGGTGCCGGGGTTCCGTCCGGGCAAGGTGCCGAACCGCGTCATCGACCAACGCGTCGGGCGCGGCTCGGTGGTGCAGGAGGCCGTCAACGAGGCGCTGCCGCGCATCTACGGCGAGGCAGCCCGCGAGCACGAGCTGAACGTCCTCGGCCAGCCCGAGATCACCGACATCACCGGCGCCGAGGACATCGTCGACGGCGGGACGATGTCCTTCACCGCCGAGGTCGACGTCCGCCCCGAGATTACGCTGCCCGAGCTCGACGGCATCGCCGTCGAGGTCGATGACGCCGAGGTCACCGACAGTCAGGTCGACGAGCAGCTCGACGAGCTGCGCGAGCGCTTCGGCACGCTGACCGGCGTCGACCGCCCGACCGAGACCGGCGACTACGTGTCGCTCGACCTGTCGACCACGGTCGACGGCGAGGAGATCGAGGAGGGCTCGACTAAGGGGCTGTCCTACGTCATCGGGTCCGGCGATCTCGTCGACGGGCTCGACGACGCCATCACCGGCAAGGCCGCCGGCGAGTCCGTCACCTTCACCACCTCGCTGCTGCACGGCGACCACGCCGGCGCGCAGGGTGAGGTCACGGCGACCGTCAAGTCCGTCAAGGTCAAGGAACTGCCCGAGCTCGACGACGAGTTCGCGCAGCTGGCCAGCGAGTTCGACACCGTCGACGAGCTGCGCGACGACCTGCGCGAGCGGCTCGGGCGGGTGCGGGTGCTCGAGCAGGGCGCCCAGGCGCGCGACAAGCTGCTCGAGACCCTCATCGCCGCCGTCGAGTTCCCGCTGCCCGAGTCGGCGGTCACCGCCGAGATCGAGTACCGCCAGCACGACATCATCCACTCGCTCAACCACGACGACTCGCTGGTCGAGAAGTACCTCGAGGCGCAGGGCAGGACCCGCGAGGAATGGGACACCGAGGTCCGCGAGGGCGCCGAGCAGTCGGTGCGCGCGCAGTTCATCCTCGACGCGATCGCCGAGGCGCAGGAGGTGCAGATCGGCGACTCCGAGCTCACCCAGTACATCGTCTCCCAGGCTCAGCGCTACCAGATGCCGCCGCAGGAGTTCGCGAATCAGATCGTGCAGGGCGGCAACCTGCCGATGCTCGTGGCCGACATCCGGCGCAACAAGGCGCTGGCCTCGGTGCTCGAGCACGCGACGGTCACCGACGCCTCGGGCAACACCGTCGACCTCGCCGCCCTGGACGAGGAGCCGGCGCAGGTCGAGCCCGCCGATGTCGCCGACGACGACACCGAGGCCTGATCCGCCCGATCACGCTCTGAGCGAACGCGGCCCCCACCGGGACTCGTCGCGGCCCTCGCTTCGTTAGGGTCGAGGGAGAACACCGACAACGAAGGAAGGGTTCAAGACTGTGAGTCGACCCCAACGGCCCGAGCTGCGTTCGCCGGGCGCGGGCATGACCCTCAACGACTCGGTCTACGACCGACTCCTGCGCGAGCGCATCATCTTCCTCGGCCAGCAGGTCGACGACGCGATCGCCAACCAGATCTGCGCCCAGCTCTTGCTGCTCTCGGCCGAGGAGCCCGAGCGCGACATCGCGATCTACATCAACTCCCCGGGCGGCTCGGTCAGCGCGGGCATGGCGATCTTCGACACCATGCAGTTCGTCGACTGCGACGTCGCCACCTACGCCATGGGCATGGCCGCCTCGATGGGGCAGTTCCTGCTCTCGGCCGGCACGCGCGGCAAGCGCTACGCCCTGCCGCACGCCCGCATCCTCATGCACCAGCCGCTGGGCGGCTTCGGCGGCACCGCCGCCGACATCGCCATCCAGGCCGAGCAGTTCAAGCTGGTCAAGCGGGAGATGGCAGAGCTGATCTCCGAGCACACCGGCCAGCCGCTGGAGACAATCCAGGAAGACTCCGACCGCGACCGCTGGTTCACCGCCCAGCAGGCATTGGAGTACGGCTTCGTCGACCACGTCGTCAGCCGCGTCGCCCAGGTGCCGGGCAACAACAGCCCGAACCCGTCGGAGTGAGAGGGAGCATCATGAGCGAGTACCGCCCCACGGGCATCAGCGCCGGGCTGCACCTGCCGCAGAACCGCTACGTCCTGCCGTCGTTCACCGAGAAGACGAACTACGGCTTCAAGGAGTCCAACCCGTACAACAAGCTGTTCGAGGAACGCATCATCTTCCTCGGCGCCCCGATCGACGACGTCGTCGCCAACGACGTCATGGCGCAGCTGATCGTGCTCGAGTCCTCCGACCCCGACCGCGACATCCAGATCTACATCA
>CAZZZE010000384.1:0-3065 GCA_964658365.1 uncultured Jatrophihabitantaceae bacterium | reverse complement strand
TCCGGTGGAGCGGGCGACGAGAATCGAACTCGCGTAATCAGTTTGGAAGACTGAGGCTCTACCATTGAGCTACGCCCGCGCGGCCCGGGTAGCCAGGCACGAGAGGCAGACTACCTGCCAGGATGGCTACGTGAATCCCTCCCGTCTCACCGGCCCGCCGATGCGCCTGCGTCTCGGCGGCGAGCTGCTGCCGATGGTCGGCCACGTCCGCATGTACGTCTGCGGCATCACGCCTTACGACGTGACGCACCTCGGCCACGCATCCACCTTCATCTGGGCCGACGCCGCCGAGCGCATCCTGCGCTGGCACGGACACACGGTCTCGGTGGCCCGCAACGTCACCGACGTCGACGACGTGCTCTACGCCGAGGCGCGCCGGCGCGGCGAGTCGCACACCATGTTGGCGACGCTGCAGCGGGCCTCCTTCGAGGGCACCATGGCCACCCTGCAGGTCCGCCAACCCGACTACTCGCCCAGCGCCGCGCAACACATCGGCCACGTGGTGCAACTGGCTGCCGCGCTGCTCGACCGCGACGCGGCCTACGAGCGCAACGGCACCGTCTACGCCCGCACGGCCGAGACCTACCTGCGCACCGACCTCGACCACGCCACCGCGCTGGAACGCGCCGGCGAGTTCCACGACGACCCGGACGACCCGGACAAGGACGACCCGCTCGACACGATCGTCTGGCGCTCGGCTCAACCTGACGACGAGGTCAGCTGGCCCAGCCCGTGGGGCGAGGGGCGACCGGGCTGGCACGCCGAGTGCGCGGCCATGGTGCTGGCGCTCTACGGCTCGTCGCTCGACCTGCACTGCGGCGGCGCCGACCTCGAGTTCCCGCACCACGCCTGCGAGTCTGCGCTCGCCGAGGCGGCCACCGGCGTCGCGCCCTTCGCGCGCGGCTGGCTGCGGGCCGGTCTCGTCTCGATCGACGGGGCCAAGATGGCCAAGTCGACGGGCAATCTGGTGCTCGTGGACGACCTGCTCAAGGACCACTCCCCCGGCGCAGTCCGGCTGCTGTGCCTGAACCGGCCCTGGTCGAGGCCGTGGGAGTTCACCCCCGAGGCGCTCGACGACGCCGAGGCGCTGCTCGAGCGGTTGTACGCCGCGGCGGCCGCACCCGGTTCCGCCCCGGGCGCCGCGGCGGTGCCCGCCTCCTTGCTCGATGACCTGGACGTTCCGAGAGCCATGGCCATCGCGCTCGAGGACGGCGGCCAGGCGGCGCGCACGTTCATCGAACTGCTCGCGCTGTCCTGAGCCCGATGCCCGAGCCCACCGAACCCGCCCGGCGACGTCGCGCCCGCCGCCAGGCGACCGCGCAGCAGGGGCCTCCCCAGGTCGCGCGGGTGGACGCGGCGCCGAGCGAGCAGGTCGCGAAGGAGCCCGCGCCGAAACAGGTGCGACGGCGCGATCCGAAGGGCCGCGGACGCCCCGGCTCGGGGGCCCATGGAGATCGAGACCTCGCCGGAACCGTGACGTCCCAGGTCGGTCCCACCGGCGCGATGCGCGCGCGTGATCTGAACCGTCCTACGGCCGAGGATCTGGCCCAGGCCGAAGCCGAACTGACCATCGTGCGGCGCAACTGGGATCCGCACGCTCCGTCGCCACGGCCTCGATCAGGTTGAACGGGGCGCATCGTCGACACTGTCGCAATGCCCGACGCCGATGCCTCGACCGCCGCCGCCCGGGCCGCGCTCGATCGGTACGAGCTGGGCGATTACGCGCTGGTCGCGCTCGCCGAGTCGTTCAACACCATGTTCCGGATCGAGCTCGCCTCGACGTTTCTGGTCCTGCGGGTCGGACCACGACGGCGGGTCCACCCGGTCGGGGCGACGCGCGCTGAGGGCCGGTGGACCCGAGAGCTTGCCAGCAGCGGTCTGCGGGTGCCCCAGCTCGTCCTCGTAGCCGACGGCGCTGCGTCCGTCGTCGTCGAGGGACGGGAGTGCAGTGTCTGGACCTGGGTGCCGGGCGAACCGATGACCAGGCCGCCGACCCGCGTCGACGTCCAGCAGCTCGCGGCGCTGAGCGCCCGACTGCATGACGCGACGTCCCCGGTAGCCAACCAGCCGCCGGGTGTGCTGACGGCGCGGTCAGTGCACTACTTCGACGTCCCTGATCTGCTGTCCGAGTTGAGGTCGCCGAACCGGGACGTGCTCGTCGCCGCCCGGGAGCGCGCCCAGGAGGCGATCGACCGGCTCTGGCGGACAGCGCACGGTCCGCCGCGCGTCGTACACGGTGACCTGACCCCGAGCAACGTGGTGCGGCACGACGGTGACCTGTTCGCCATCGACTGCCAGGACCTGTCGTGGGCACACGTCGAGCAGGACCTCGCGCACTCGATCTACGGCGTCACCCGGGGCGACGACCTCGCCGCCGGGCTGGCCGCATTCCGCGACGGCTACGAACGCATCCGCCCGTGGCCACGACTCGACCTCGACCTGCTCGGTGACCTCGTCGCGGCCCGGCGGGTGTCGATGGTCAACCTGGCTGTCCTACGCGGACGCCCGGACCTCGACACTTACGTCGCCGGGCACGCCGAGGCGTTGCGGGCGTTCGTGCAGTAGCCGGCACCGAACCGCTATGCCGCGAGATGATCCCAGAACCACAGTTCGACCGGCGACCTCGGCGGTCCGTGACCGGGCGGGTCGGGAAGTCGGCTGCGATAGGCGTGGCCGGTAGGGGTCCGGACGAGGATCGCGCCGTCACCCAGGACCTCACTGCGCCAACCGGGCGCCTGCTTGGCCAGGTTGCACGCCTGACACGTGCCACCGCCGTTGACGGCGTGCGTCGGGCCGCCATCGGCGTGCGCGCGGACGTGGTCGGCATGGCGGATCGGCGCTGCGCACCAGGGCGTGCGACATCGTTCGTCGCGGACGCGTAGGAAGCGCTGCTGGCTGTCGGTGAACAGCCGCCGCGTGGACTCCATGGCCGCGAGTTGCCCGGTGGCCGGGTGCAGGAACAGGCGGCGCAACCAGCGGGGGCCGCGCTCGACCTCGCCCTCGCTGGCGCCACGGGCGATGGCCCGGGCCAGATCGGCGGGGACGGGGCCGTAACCGACGATCAC
>CAZZZE010000383.1:0-3094 GCA_964658365.1 uncultured Jatrophihabitantaceae bacterium | reverse complement strand
TGTCCCCGCGGGACTCGTTGCCGAGATACTGCTGGCCGCCGGCGTCCCACACCCCACGGGCCGTGACCGTGCGCCAGCGGATGGCCAGCGCGTCGGGAGCCGCGCCCGCGCCGGTGAGCGGCACGATCCCCGTCGTCAGAGGGGCTGCGGCGGAGTGGTAGTTCGCCTTCAGGGCGGCGTTGTCGTGCCGCTTCTCGTGGAAGCGGTGCAACTCGAAGGTGCCGGCCCCGACGCACCCGAGAGCGAGCAGCACCATGATCGCCGCCAGCGTCGCGTACCGCGGCTGGCGCAGCGTCCAGACCAGAGCCCGCAGCACCGGCCCAGCGTACGTCCGGGCGGTAGCGTGCCGGCATGCCCGACACCTGGAGCGCCGCGGAGTGGGACGCGCGCTACGCGGCCGCGACGAGCGTCTGGGGCGGCGCGCCGAACCGCTGGGTCGAGCAGGAGACGAGCGACCTCCCGCCCGGGCGCGCCGCCGACCTCGCCTGCGGCGAGGGACGCAACGCGATCTGGCTCGCGCAGCGCGGCTGGCAGGTGCTGGCCGTCGACTTCTCCGCGGTCGCTCTCGACAAGGGTCGCGCCGCCGCCCCACCGGATGCGGCCGTCGAGTGGGTGCTCGCCGATGCCACGACGTTCGAGCCGGACGACCCCGTCGACCTCGCGGTGCTCTGCTACCTGCACCTACCGGCGCCCGAGCGCACCGCGGCGGTGCGGCGGGCAGCGGCAGCGCTGCGTCCGGGCGGTCTGCTGCTGGTCGTGGCACACGACTCGCGTAACCGCATCGACGGTGTCGGCGGCCCACAGGACCCGGCAGTGCTCTACACGGCGGGTGATGTCGTCGCCGACCTCCTCGGCACCGGTCTGCTGATCGAGCGAGCAGGTGAGCTGCTCAGGCCGGTGGACAACGCAGAACGGCCGGCGATCGACACGCTGCTGCGCGCCCGCCGGCCGTCCTGAGCTTGGGTTACAGAGCCTTGATCGCGGCCTGCCAGGCGGAGGCGTCGCGGCCCTCACCCGGGCCGTTGAGCTCGGTGAACCGCACGATGCCGTTCTTGTCGACGAGGAACGTGCCGCGCATGGCCATGCCGCCGGCCTCGTGGAACGCGCCGTAGGCCTGTGCCACCGCACCATGTGGCCAGAAGTCCGACAGCAGCGGGAACTCGAAGGCCTCGCGCTCGCTGAAGACCTTGTGCGTGTAGGGCGAGTCGACGCTGATGGTCAGCACCTGGACGTCGTCGTTCTGGAACGTCTCGAGCTCGTCGCGAACGCGAGTCAGCTCGCCGGTACAGATGCCGGTGAAGGCGAACGGGTAGAAGATGATCAGCACGGCCTTGTCGCCGCGGAACGACGACAGGGTGACCTCCTCGTTGTTCTGATTTTTCAGGGTGAAGTCGGGGGCCTCGTCGCCGACGGCGGGAGCGGTCATGTCTTTCCTCCGGTCATTTCTTGCTTCCAGGGGACTTGCGTCCGACCAGCCGGGCGGCTGACCAGCCCTCGCCCACGGTGGTGATGGACGTTTGCGAGAGGCCGGCGATGGACGCCGCCTCGGCGATGTCGGACGGCTCGACGTAATTGTCGCGCCCGCGCTTGGGAGTCAGCAGCCAGATGTAGCCGTCGTCGGCCAGCGGGGCGATCGAGTCGACGAGCACGTCGACCAGGTCGTCGTCGCCGTCGCGGTACCAGAGCAGGACGACGTCGACCACCTCGTCGGTGTCCTCGTCCTGCATCTCGTCGCCGATCAGCTCGGCGATGCTGTCTCGGACGTCCTCGTCGACGTCGTCGTCGTAGCCGGATTCCATGACGATCATGCCGGGCTTCAGGCTGAGGTGCTCGGCGATTCCCGGTCCGTTGCCGGACGGGGCGGTCGGGCTCACAACGACGTCCTCCTCGACTGCGCGGTCGGCGGTGCTCGATAGCACTACCTACGAGTAACTCCTGAGCCGACCCTAGCGGCTCGCGAAGGTGTTCACTGGACGGTGACCGCATTGCACCCGGCATGACCCGCCGACCGTGCCGTGCGCGGCCCGATACGTGAGGAGAACGCGCGTGACCCGCGACCGTTTCAGCATTATCACCGATGGCTTACCCAACCAGCTACCGGACATCGACCGCGAGGAGACGCGGGAGTGGCTCGAGTCGCTCGACGCCGCGATCGATCACGACGGCCCGCAGCGCGCCCGCTACCTCATGCTCAAGCTGCTCGAGCGCGCGCGCGAGCGCCAGGTCGGCGTGCCCGGCCTGCGCAGCACCGACTACATCAACTCGATCCCGCCCGAGCGTGAGCCGTGGTTCCCGGGCGACGAGGACATCGAACGGCGCATCCGCGCCTACATCCGGTGGAACGCCGCCATCGCGGTGACCCGGGCCAACAAGACCGTCGGCGTCGGCGGGCACATCGCCACCTACGCCTCGGCCGCCTCGCTGTACGAGGTCGGCTTCAACCACTTCTTCCGCGGCAAGGACCTCGCGTCCGGCATGGGCGATCAGGTCTACTTCCAGGGCCACGCCGCACCGGGCATCTACGCCCGCGCCTACCTCGAGGGCCGGCTCACCGAGAAGCACCTCGACGGGTTCCGCCAGGAGGTCTCGGCCGCGCCGTACGGGCTGTCGTCCTACCCGCACCCGCGCCTGATGTCGCAGTTCTGGGAGTTCCCCACCGTGTCGATGGGTCTCGGCCCGATCGGCGCGATTTACCAGGCCCGGTTCAACCGCTACCTGCACGCCCGCGGGCTGGCCGACACGTCGAACTCGCACGTCTGGGCGTTCCTCGGCGACGGCGAGATGGACGAGGTCGAGTCCATCGGCGCGATCGGCGTCGCCGCGCGCGAGGAGCTCGACAACCTGACCTTCGTCGTCAACTGCAACCTGCAGCGCCTCGACGGCCCGGTCCGCGGCAACGGCAAGATCATCCAGGAACTCGAGACGTACTTCCGCGGCGCCGGGTGGAACGTGCTCAAGGTCGTCTGGGGTCGCGACTGGGACCCGCTGCTGGCGCGCGACGGCGACGGCGCGCTCGTCAACCAGATGAACTCCACGCCCGACGGGCAGTTCCAGACCTACACCGTCGAGAGCGGCGCCTACATCCGCGAGCACT
>CAZZZE010000382.1:0-3095 GCA_964658365.1 uncultured Jatrophihabitantaceae bacterium | reverse complement strand
CGTCCCCGGCTTGGCCGCGCCGGCCTTGGCCGTGCTGGCCTTCGCTCCGGTGGCCTTGGATCCGGGGGACTTGCGCTCGGGCATGGGCCTGCTTCCTGCTGGGGTTGCGATGGTCGGCAGATGCCGGGGTTCGGCACCCGAGTGTAAGTGCCCTTCCCGTGTGGGACCGCTGAGGCGGGCTGTGTACGCCCGGCAACACGGCGAACCGGCCGGCAAAGTGGTACACGGACGGCCACTACGATCGACGGGTGACCCCCGCCGATCTCGCCGCGCTCGTGCAGACCGCTGTCCGGTCCGCGGTCGACGCCGGCGACCTCGGCCGCGACGTCCCCGGCGACATCTCCGGCCACGTCGTCGTCGAGCGACCCAAGAACCGCGAGCACGGCGACTACACGACCAACGTCGCCCTGCGGCTGGCCAAGCCGGCCGGGCGCCCGCCCCGCGAGGTCGCCGAGCTGCTGGCCGGCCGCCTGTCCGACGCCGAGGGCGTGGCGAAGGTCGAGGTCGCCGGCCCCGGCTTCCTCAACATCACGCTCGCGACCGCCGCGCTCGGCGAGGTCGCCCGGACCATCGTGTCCGCCGGCGACGCCTACGGCGTGGGCACCGTCCTCGCCGGGCAGCACCTCAACCTCGAGTTCGTGTCCGCCAACCCCACCGGCCCGATCCACATCGGCGCCGTGCGGTGGGCCGCCGTCGGCGACGCGCTGGCCCGGGTATTACAGGCGGCGGGCGCCGAGGTCACGCGCGAGTATTACTTCAACGACGCGGGCAGCCAGATCGAGCGTTTCGCACGCACGCTGCGCGAGGTCGCCAACGGCCGGTCCGTCCCCGACGACGGGTACGCCGGTGCCTACATCGACGAGATCGCCGCCGAGGTCGTGGCCGCGAACCCGGGCGTCCTCGAGCTGCCCGACGGCGAGCAGACCGAGGTGTTTCGCCGCGACGGCGTCGAGCTGATGTTCACCGAGATCAAGGACTCGCTGGCCGGGTTCGGCGTCGCCTTCGACGTCTACTTCAACGAGCGCGATCTCCACGCGCGGGGCGGGCTCGAGGCCGCCGTCGACCGGCTGCGCGAGCAGGGCAACATCTACGAGTCCGACGGCGCGACCTGGCTGCGCACCACCGACCACGGCGACGACAAGGACCGCGTCCTTGTCCGCAGCGACGGCGAGTGGACCTACTTCGCCGGCGACGTCGCCTATTACCTCGACAAGCGCGACCGCGGTTTCGACAAGGTCGTGATCATGCTCGGCGCCGATCACCACGGCTACATCGGCCGGCTGCGGGCGATGGCGACCTGCTTCGGTGACGACCCGGACCAGACGCTCGAGATCCTCATCGGGCAGCTGGTCAACCTGGTCAAGGACGGCCAGCCGCTGAAGATGAGCAAGCGGGCGGGCACCACCATCGTGCTCGCCGACCTCGTCGACGCCGTGGGTGCCGACGCCGCCCGGTACGCCCTGGTGCGGTTCTCCGTCGACCAGAGCATCGACCTCGACCTCGACGCGTGGGCGCGCCAGTCGAACGACAACCCCGTCTACTACGTCCAGTACGCGCACGCCCGTACGCGCAACGTCCGGCGCAACGCCGAGAGCGTGGGCATCGGTCTCGACACCTTCGACCCGGAACTGCTCGACAACGCCGCCGACGCCGCCCTGCTGACGGCCCTGGGCGAGTTCCCGCGGGTCGTCGCCACTGCGGCCGAACTACGCGCACCGCACCGGGTCGCGCACTACCTGGAGAGCCTCGCCGGGATCTACCACCGCTGGTACGACACCTGTCGCATCGTCCCGAAGGGTGACGAGCCGATCACGGACGTCAACCGCACCCGGGCCTGGGTCAACGAGGCCACCCGAGTCGTGCTGGCCAACGGGCTGGGCCTGCTCGGTGTCACCGCGCCGGAGCGCATGTAATGAGCGACGCTTGCGGAGCGAACTGGCGGAATAGCGTCTCCGCGCGACCGAACGGAGTGAGGTCGTGAGCAGGAACGCCCACCCGGCGGGCCCGCGGCACGGGGACGTGCTGTCCAACGCCCAGCAGTCCGCCGAGCCCGACGACGTCAACGCTGTCGATCCGGCGATCTGGCCGGCCACGGTGGCGCGCGTCGACGGTGCGCTCGAGCTCGGGGGAGTGCAGGTGACGGAGCTCGTGCGCGAGCACGGCACTCCGGCCCTGTTCCTCGACGAGGCCGACGTCCGGGCCCGCGCCCGCTCCTACACCCAGGCCCTCGCCGGCTTCGACGTGTTCTACGCGGGCAAGGCCTTCCTGTGCACCACGCTCGCCCGCATCGTCGCCGACGAGGGGTTGGGCCTGGACGTCTGCACCGGTGGCGAGCTGGCGGTGGCGCTGGCCGCGCAGTTCCCGCCCGGGCGCATCGAGGTGCACGGCAACAACAAGTCGGTCGCGGAGCTGACTCGGGCCGTCACGGCCGGGGTCGGACAGATCATCGTCGACTCCTTCGACGAGATCGAGCGGCTGGCCACGGTCGCGTCGACACACGGTGTGCAGCAGCGGGTGCTGGTGCGGGTGACGGTCGGCGTCGAGGCGCACACCCACGAGTTCATCGCCACCGCGCACGAGGACCAGAAGTTCGGCTTCTCGCTGCGCGACGGGTCCGCGCTGCGGGCCGTCGAGGCGGTGCTGGACACGCCTTCGCTGTTCTTCGCGGGCCTGCACTCGCACATCGGCTCGCAGATCTTCGAGACCGCCGGCTTCGAGGTCGCCGCGCACCGCGTCGTCGCGTTGGCCGCGGCGATCCGCGACAAGCACGGCGTCGTGGTCGACGAGATCAACCTCGGCGGCGGGCTGGGCATCGCCTACGTCGCCGGCGACGACCCCGAGTCGCCCAAGCAGACCCTCGAGAGGCTCAACGGCATCGTCGAGCTCGAATGCGCGTCGGTCGGCATGCGGGTGCCCAAGCTCTCCGTCGAACCCGGCCGGGCCATCATCGGCCCAAGCATGATCACCGTCTACGAGATCGGCACCGTCAAGGACGTCACCCTCGACGGCGGGAGCATCCGTCGCTACGTCTCCGTCGACGGCGGCATGAGCGACAACATCCGCACCGCGCTCTACGACGCGCAGTACACCTGCAC
>CAZZZE010000381.1:0-3114 GCA_964658365.1 uncultured Jatrophihabitantaceae bacterium | reverse complement strand
ACCCGCTGCGGGGCGCACCAGCGGACGGCAGCCGACTGCGCCAGGTGCTCGAGGCCTACCGGCAGGTCACCGTCGACCTGTCGTCGGCGGCCACGATCGACCGGCTGCTGCATGCGGCGGTATCACTCACCGGCGCCGACTACGGCGCCGTCGTCCTGCTCTCGCCCTTCGGGCTCGCCGCGCGGACCCAGGTGCTGCACGACGAGGTCGCCGAGCGGGCCGGGTGGCGAGCGGTACTCCCGCCGCCGGGCAGCGATCACCGGACCGCCGGCCCACCGAGCGAGCGGGCCCGGCAGGCCGGCGCCGGCCGCCTGCTCGGTGCGCTGGTGCGCGCCCGGCACACCCCCTTCCTCGAGCTGTACGTCGGCGTCCGGCCGCCGGCCGAGTTCCCCGACGACGCCGTCGCGCTGCTCGACGCACTGGCCGAGCTTGCCGGCACCGCCGTCGAGAACGCGCTGCTGCACGAGGACGCCCAGCGCAGCAAGGACTGGCTGCAGGCATCTGCTCAGATCGCGCGCACGCTGCTGTCCGACGCCGACGCCGACCCCGACTTGCTCATGCAGGTCGTGGTCCAGGCGCTGCAGGTCGCCGAGGCCGACACCGTCGGGCTGCTGATCCCGCACGGCGAGGGGCAGCTCGTCGTCTCGGTCTGCACCGGCGCCGGGGCTGAGGACTTCCGGGGCTCGATCGTCGACGCCGACTCCTCCCCGCTCGGGCGGGCCGTGCTGCGCGGCGAGAGCCTGCTCGTCGACGACATGGCCGAGGTCATTCGCCCCGGCTACGACAACGTGCATGGCTTCGGGCCGGTGATGTCCGCTCCCCTCGTCGACGCGCGCGGCGTACGGGGGGCGATCGTGCTGTGCCGCCAGCAGGGCCGCTCGAGCTACACCGCACACGATCTCGACCTGGCCACGACCTTCGCCGACCAGCTGGCGCTCGCCTTCGAGATGGACGACGCGCGGCTGCGGGGCGAGTGGGTCACGGTGCTGGAGGTTCGTCACCGCATCGCCCAGGACCTGCACGACAACGTGATGCAGCGGCTGTTCGCCACCGGGGTCGGGCTGCAGAGCCTCGCCGCCGCCGGCCTGCCGACTGAGCTCGCAGACCGTCTCGGCCGCTACGTCGCGGACCTGGACGAGACGATCGACGAGATCCGCACCCGGATCTTCGGGCTGCGCGAGGACGGCTCGCTGCCGCAGGGGCCGGCGCAGAGCCGCTTCCCGCACGTGGCGCCGGACGAGGTCGCGCACTGACACCCGTCGCTCTCCGGGCCGGCGCCGGATCCCACGTAGGGTGCACGCATCGACTGATCGGAAAGGCCGCGCAATGACTGCCGTCGACCCACCCAAGACGCTGACGCGCCTGTTCCTGCTCGACGACCACGAGATCGTGCGTCGCGGGCTGTCGGAGCTGCTCAACAGCGTCGAGGACTTCGAGGTCGTCGGAGAGGCCGGCACGGTTGCCGAGGCGCTGCGTCGCATCCCCGCCGTGAACCCCGACGTCGCGATCCTCGACGGCCGGCTGCCCGACGGCAGCGGCATCGAGGTGTGCCGCATCATCCGCGAGGAGCAGCCGAACGTCCGCTGCCTGATCCTGACCTCCTACGACGACGACGAGGCCATCTTCGCTGCGGTGCTGGCCGGCGCGGCGGGATACGTGCTCAAGCAGATCCGCGGCTCCAACCTCGTCGACGCGGTGCGTCAGGTGGCGGCCGGGCAGTCGCTGCTCGACCCGTCGGTCACCGACCGGGTGCTGCGCCGCATCCGGGAAGGCAAGCAGGAGGACGCCCGGCTCGCGTCGCTGAACGGGCAGGAACGCAAGATCCTGGTCCTCATCGCCGAGGGCCTGACGAACCGGCAGATCGGCGAGCGCCTGTTCCTCGCCGAGAAGACGGTGAAGAACAACGTCTCGAGCATGCTGGCCAAGCTGGGCATGCAGCGCCGTACCCAGGCCGCGGTGTTCGGCGCCAACCTGCCCGACCCGAGCGGGGCCGAGAGCACGTTCTGATCAGGTCGACTTCTGATCAGGTGGAGGAGTAGTTCGGGGCCTCGACCGTCATCTGGACGTCGTGCGGGTGCGACTCCTTCAGCGACGACTGGGTGATGCGAATGAACTGGCCGCGCTCGGCGAGCTCGGCGATCGTGCGCGCTCCGACGTAGAACATCGACTGGCGCAACCCGCCGACGAGCTGGTGGGTGACGGCGGCCAGCGGGCCGCGGTAGGAGACGCGGCCCTCGATGCCCTCGGGCACGATCTTGTCGTCGCTGGTGACCTCGGCCTGGAAGTAGCGGTCCTTGGAGTAGGACTTCTTGCCCCGCGAGCTCATCGCCCCGAGTGAACCCATGCCGCGATAGGTCTTGTACTGCTTGCCGCTGACGAAGATCAGATCGCCCGGCGTCTCGTCGCAGCCGGCGAGCAGGGAGCCCAGCATCACGGTGTCGGCGCCGGCGACGATGGCCTTGGCGATGTCGCCGGAGTGCTGCAGGCCGCCGTCGGCGATCACCGGCACGCCGGCCGGCTTGCAGGCCAGCGAGGCCTCGTAGATGGCGGTGATCTGCGGGGCACCGACGCCGGTGACGACGCGGGTGGTGCAGATCGAACCCGGCCCGAAGCCGACCTTCACTGCGTCGGCGCCGGCGTCGACGAAGGCCTGCGCGCCCGCGCGGGTGGCGACGTTGCCGCCGATGACCTGCACGTGGCGGGTGGCCGGGTCGGTCTTGAGGCGGCGGACCATGTCGAGCAGCAGCCGGACGTGGCCGTGGGCGGTGTCGGCGACCAGGACGTCGACGCCGGCCTCGACGAGGCGGGTCGCGCGGTCCCACGCGTCGCCGAAGTAACCGACCGCGGCACCGACCATCAGCCGGCCGTGGGCGTCCTTCGAGGCGAGCGGGAACTGCTCGGACTTGACGAAGTCCTTCACGGTGATGAGCCCGGCCAGCCGGCCCTGCTCGTCGACCAGCGGCAGCCGCTCACGCTTGTGCTGGCGCAGGATGCGCGCGGCGTCGTCGTGCCCGATCCCCACCGGCGCCGTGATCAGCGGCATCGGGGTCATGACCTCGTCGACCTTCGTGGTGGCCCACTCCCCGACCGGCACGAAGCGCAGGTCGCGGTTCG
>CAZZZE010000380.1:0-3116 GCA_964658365.1 uncultured Jatrophihabitantaceae bacterium | reverse complement strand
CGACAGCCGCCGGTCGGCGGCGGCGCTGCCGGTGAGGTCCCACAGCTGACCGGCGACGAGTTCCAGCACCAGCTGCTGCCAGACGCAGCGCAGCGCGTCGGGCAGGTCGGCGGCGAGCCGGTCGGCCTCGGCGTGCGCGAGGTCGCCGACGAGCACCGCGACGCTGTCGCCGAAACGGTCGCTGCACCCTCGCCCGCCACCGGTCTGGTGCAGCTGCGCCGCGCTGCGGTGCAGCGTCGGCCGGCCGCGGCGGGTGTCGGACTCGTCCATGACGTCGTCGTGCACGATCGCGAAGGCGTGCAGGAGCTCGATGGCAGCCGCGGCCTGCACGACGTCGCGGTAACCGAGCTCGCGCCGGTGGCCGTCGGCGGCCACCCAGCCGAGGAACGTCATCACCGGACGGGTGCGCTTGCCGCCGCGGTCGAGCAGCTCGCGCAGCAAGGCGGGAGGATCGAGGTCGAACGGCGCGCCCCCGCCATTCTCGCCGACGACGTCGGTGTGCCAGGACCGTCGCAGCCCGTCGAGCCGGTCGTCGAGCAGGTGCTCGACCGCGCTGACGTGCTCGGCGACGAGCTGCGGCCAGCGCAGCAGTGGCCTCACCACGACAGGGTCCCGGCCGTCGCCCGGCGGTCCTCGAGCCGGCGTTGCCGGACGATGCCGGCCAGCACCGGCACCGCGACCGAACCCATGCCCAACGCGCCCCAGCCGGCCGCGGCGGGCAGCTGCAGGAACACGCCCAGCGCCACGGTCCAGGCGATCCAGAGCCAGACGTACATCGCGATGCCCAGCGTGTCGTCGCCGTCGCCGACCACGGCCTGCACCAGCCCCGACAGCACCACCGTCACGAGCAGCCAGCCGGCGAGGTTGGTGAGCGGGACGTCGGCGACACCGGGCAGGTGTGGGCTCGGGTCGCGCCAGCGCCACTGGCCGGCCGAGACCAGCTGCGGGTCCAGGAACAGGTCGCCGGCGGTCATCGCCCACGCTTGGGCCAGCACCCGAGCCACCGGGTTGGCGGTCAGGCGGCGCGCGACGAGCGCCGACGGCCAGGCAAGCATCGTCCAGGCCAGCCCGACCAGCAGCGGCACGTCGAAGACCCGCGGACCCAGGCTGCCGGTGTAGCGGTAGGACCCGAACGGAACCCCGGTGCCGACGCCCACGATCTCGACGAGCAGCCCCGGCACCGCAGTGACCGCCAGCATGCCCAGCGCGCGCGCCGGCCCACGGCTCGACGCCGCGTCGGCGACACACAGCGTGGCGAACACGACCACCACGGCCACCGTGATCCGGTCGCGCAGCAACCCTTCGGTGACGGGGTAGGCGATCTGCAGAGCGATGAGGACAGCGGCCAACCCGACGAGCACCGGGACGGCGCGAGACGCGGTCTGCGGCGCACGTCGCCGGGCAGGGAGCACGAGGAGCTGCATGGACACCGATCGACGCGGGGCGGCAAGTGGTTGGCCGTAGCCATCATCTTCCGGCCTACCCCAAATGCGCCGATACCGCGAGCGTGGGGCGGGGTACTCCGCTGTGGGGTTGAACCGAAACCCTGCCTCTCTCCAGGGATCCACCATGCGTCATCTGCTCCAGGCCCGACGGGCCCGGTCATGATCGAGGTCGTGCGCCGCGTGCGCACGTCCTGCCCGCTCGACGTCGCCGCCGACTACCTCAGCGACTTCACCACCACCGCCCAGTGGGACCCGCACACGGCGGCCTGCTCACGCGTCGGTGACGAGGTCGGCATCCGCGTCGGCGTCTCGTTCGACAACACCCAACGCATCGGGCTGTTGAAGACGACGATGCGCTACACCGTCTCGTCGTTCGACGCCGGCTCGTTCATCTCGCTGCACAGCACGTCGCGGTTGCTCGACGCCGAGGACTCGATGCGGTTCGAGGACGACGGCGGCACGACGGTCGTCACCTACACCGCCCGCTTCACCCTGCACGGCCCGGCTGCTGTCGCCGAGCCGCTCTTGAAGCTCATGCTCGACAAGGTGGCCGACGACGGCGCGGACGGCCTGCGTCGCACGCTCGACGGCCTGGATTCCAGCGACCGCTGGCAGGCGGTCCGCAAGCATCGGTGATCGTGCGGGCGGCCGGCGGGTCCGGTCAGCCGGCCGCGCCGTAGTCGGCATCCGAGACGTGCTCGAGCCACGTCACGACCTGCCCGTGGTCGTCTGCCTCCTGCATGGCGACGTGGGCCATGAACCGCTCGGACGTCGCGCCGTGCCAGTGCTCCTCGCCGGGCTCGATGTAGACGACGTCGCCCGGGCGGATCTCCACGGCGTCGCCGCCCCGGTAGCAGACCAGGCCGATCCCGTCCGTCACGTACAGGGTCTGGCCCCGCGGGTGGGAGTGCCAGGCTGTGCGCGCCCCGGGCGCGAAGCGGACGTGCGCGCATCCAATGGCCGACTGCCCGTCGGGATTGCGGACGGTGTCGATGTAGACGGTGCCGGTGAACCAGTCAGCCGGCCCGGGCGTGGTCCGGCCGTCGCTGGGGATGATCTTCATGACCCGACGATAGATGGTTGCCGGACCGGTTGCCTACGCCGCGACGCGGTAGGCGACGAGGACGCACGCGTCGTCGTTACGAGATGGAATGTGCGCCACGACGTGGTCAAGAACCTCGCGGCGGGCTGCGCTCTGGCTGTCGTCACGACATCGTTGCGAATCAGCAGCAGCCGCGTCCTGCGACATCATGGCTAGGACCATAGCCATGATGTCGCGATCGCCGATCCAGACCTAGGACATCAGTGGCGGTCAGTGCCGAGGGCGATGTCGAAGCCGGAGCCGTTCCGAGCCAGGCCCATGATCAGGATGCCGGCCCATTCGAGGACGTAGGTCATCTCGAGCCCTCCGGTGTCGCGGGGCCGCATGCCCAAACTTTGCAGGAACGCCGCGAAGCGGGTTTTCGCATCGGCGTCGTCGCCGGCGAAGAACACCTCCACGGGTTTGTCGTCGGCAATGATGCCGCTGAAGATCGTATTGAAGGCCTTCACGACGGGTGTGCCTGCGGGGGCGGCGGCGGCGATCTGTTGGGTCGCCGAGTGGCCCTCGGTGGTGAGAGTCCGCTGGCGTCGGCGTTGAACGGGTTGGTGATGTCGACGAGGATCTTGCCG
>CAZZZE010000379.1:0-3119 GCA_964658365.1 uncultured Jatrophihabitantaceae bacterium | reverse complement strand
GGATCGGTTCATCGCCCAGGCGGTTCCGGCGCCACCGCCGACGAGCACGACGGTCACCCCGGCGGCAAGCAACCGGCGGCGATGTCGCTGCCGCCGCCGGGCCCGGACCGTTTCGCGGCTACCCATCAGCTGGACCCGCTCTGGCCCGCGCCGCCCGGCCGGCCGCCGAAGCCGCCCGTCGAGCAGGAGCCGTTCGTCTTCGGGCTCAGGGCGATGGACGTCGCCGCGACCGTGCCGCTGGTGTCGGTCTTGCCCTGGACGACGGCGCACAGTCCGACCTTCGCCGCGGAACTGGTCGACGCGGCGTCAGCTGTGTAGGTGGTGCTCGAGGTCAGGGAGACGGTCCGGGTGGACGCGGTGCCCGAGGGCGAGCCGGTCGCCGACTGCTGCACGGTCACCGTCGAGCCGCTGATCGCGGTGACCTTGCCGACGACGAACCCGCCGAAGCCGCCTCGGGCGGCGCCGCTGGGCATGCCCGACGGCGCCGAGCCGGACGGGAAGTTGCTCGGCATACCGGACGGCGCTCCGCTGGGCCGGGTGCCCCCGCCGAAGCCGTTGGTGCACGTGCCGGTCGACGACGGCGAGCTGACCCGCACGGTCGCCGCGGTGATCGGCCCGGTCGTCGAGGCCGACGACGAACCGGACGACGACGACGCGCTGGTCGCCACCACGCAGGAACCGACCTTGACCGCGGACACGGTGGCGGCGGAGGTAAGGGTGAACTTCGTCGACGAGCCGTAGCTGACCGCGGTCTGCTCGGACGTGCTCTGCACCTGCATCGTCGAGGCGGTCAGCGCGGCGATCTCACCGGAGGCCGCGGAGCCGTTACCGCCGCCTCCCGCCGGTGCCGCACCGGCTGCGGCGGACGACCCGGCCGCGGCCGGGGAGCTGGCGGATGAGCTGCTCGAACCCCCCGAGCTGCCGCTGCACGCAGCGAGCGCGGCGGTGGCGAGAACGGCGGTCGTGGCCAGCAGTGCACGCGAAGGCGTGATGGTGCTCGTCATAGAGTTTTTCCTCAATCGCAGGTGATGTACAGGGGTGAAACGGAAGGGGCCGACGCGGCTCGGGTCAGTCACTGCGCAGCGCGTCGATCGGGGCGAGCTTCGCCGCGCGGGTGGCGGGGTAGACGCCGAAGATCAACCCGATCGCGACCGAGATCACGATGGCGCCCACCACCACGGTGCTGGACACCGTGACCTGGTTGGAGATGAAGTGCGGGATGATCTTCGCGCCACCGATCCCGAGGGCCGCGCCGAGCAGCCCGCCGACCAGGCCGAGCACCGACGCCTCCACCAGGAACTGCCGGCGGATCAGGATGGGCGTGGCGCCGAGCGCCTTGCGCAGGCCGATCTCGCGGGTCCGCTCGGAGACCGAGACCAGCATGATGTTCATAACCCCGATGCCGCCCACGAGCAGCGACAGGATGGCGACGCCGATCAGCAGGATGTTCAAGGTGTCGCTCACCGAGCTCGCCGTCGACACCAGGGAGTCCTGCGTCGAGATCGTGAAGTCGGCGTTGCTGCTCGTGGTGATCGAGTGTCGGGCCAGCAGGATCGTGTCGATCTCCTGGTACGCGGCCGAGATCGTCGCGTTCGACGTCGCGCTGACGTACACCGACGACAGCGTGCTGCGCGACGATCCGGACGCCAGCCGCTGGGTGTACGTGCTCATCGGCATGACCGCGGTGTCGTCGAGGTTCGTCGAGGAGTCCGAGCCCGCGGACTTGAGCACCCCGATGACGCTGAACGAGGTGCCGCTGATCGTCACCGTCTGCCCGACGGCGAAGTTGGCGTTGCCGAACAACTCCGACGCGGTCTCCGAACCGAGCACGATCTTCGTGGCGGCAGCAGCCTCGTCGGCGCTGGTGTAGAAGGCGCCGCTCGACACCGACCGGGCCCGCACCGTCTTCCAGGACGTCGTCGACCCGACCACCGTCGTCGTCCAGTTGGTGCTGCCGTTGTCGAGTTCGAGCGAGCTCGACACGACGGGAGCGGTCTGCTTGATGTCCGGTGCCGCGGTCTTGGATTGCAACGCGGTGCCGTCGGCGACGGTCAGGGTGGAGGCGGAACCGAAGCCGCCGCGGATGCCAGTCGAGCTCGTGGAGCTGCCCGGTGAGACGACCAGCAGGTTGCTGCCCAGCTTGTTGATCTGGTCGCTGACCGAGGTCTTCGAACCCTGGCCGAGGCCGACCGAGAGCACCACCGTGGCGATGCCGATGAGCATGCCGAGCACGGTCAGCGCCGAGCGCAGCCGGTGAGCGCGCAGTGCCTGCAGTCCGGTCCTGGCGGTCTCCGTCCAGTTCACGCGCCCACCACCTCGAGGTCGGCGTGCGTGCCGTCGAGCACGGTGCCGTCGAGTACCCGGACCACCCGTTGGGCCCGCTCGGCGACCGGGATCTCGTGCGTGATCAGCACGATCGTGCGGCCTGCCGCGCAGAGCTCGTCGAGCAGGTCGAGCACGTCCTCGGTCGAGTGCGAGTCCAGGTTTCCGGTGGGCTCGTCGGCAAGGATCATGGCGGGCGCGGTCACCAGGGCCCGGGCCACGGCAACGCGTTGCTGCTGGCCGCCGGACAGCTCGCCGGGGCGGTGGTCGATGCGCTCGGCGAGCCCGACGCGCGCCAGCGCCGCCGCGGCCCGTTCGCGCCGCTCGTCGCGTGCCACGCCAGCGTAGGCCAGCGGCAACTCGACGTTGCGCAGCGCGGTGAGTGACGGCAGCAGGTTGAACTGCTGGAAGACGAAGCCGATGCGCTGGTTGCGGATGTCGGCGAGTTCCTCCTCGTCCATCTCCGAGACGTCGTCGCCGGCAATGCGGTAGGACCCGCTCGTGGCGACGTCCAGGCAGCCGAGGATGTTCATCAAGGTCGACTTGCCCGAACCGGACGGCCCGACGATGGCGACGTACTCGCCCTGCTCGACGTCGAGCGTGACCCCGCGCAGCGCCTCGAATTCGAGTGTGCCGGTGCGGTAGACCTTGCGGACGTCGCGCAGCGAGATGATGCCGCGCCGTTCGTCCTCGACGCCGGTCATGAACCGCCCCCGAAGCCGCCCGTGCCGCCGCCGGGGAACCCGCCGGCGCCGCCGAAGCCGCCGGTGGGGAACCCGCTGGGGATCCCCCCGGTT
>CAZZZE010000378.1:0-3121 GCA_964658365.1 uncultured Jatrophihabitantaceae bacterium | reverse complement strand
TCGTAGTCGTGCGAGTCGATCTTCGGGCGCAGCTTCATCTCCTTGATGACGGTCAAGGCCTGGTTGCGCTTGGCCTCACGTGCCTTCTGCGCGCTCTCGTACTTGAACTTGCCGTAGTCCATGAGCTTGCAGACGGGCGGACGCGCCATCGGTGCGACCTCGACGAGATCCAGATCAGACTCGGCGGCGAGTTCGAGGGCCTTGCCGATCGGCACGATGCCGACCTGTTCACCCTCGGGTCCGACGAGTCGAACTTCTGGTACACGGATCCGGTCGTTGATCCTGGGTTCGGAGCTGATGGGACCTCCCTGGGTCTCGTTCGTGGTGCAGTTCGGTACTGGTTCTCGGCGGTACTGGTTCTCGTGCACGGGCCCGGACGTGCGAACGGCCCCGCTGCGCATCGTGCGCACGGGGCCGTCGTGGACTCACCGACCGGTCGACGTCGCCCAGACGAGGGCAACGCGCGGCGCCCGGCCGAAGAGCCGAATGCCGTGACCGGACCCGGCTCGTCGATGGAGCTGACGGCTCGGGTGGGAGGCTCGGAAAGCTTCCGCTTGCACATCCCCGGCGTGCCGAGGATTGGTCGCACTCTCAGGGTAACAGCGCCGGCGAGCACACCCAAACGACCGACGTTGTCGGCGGCCGGGGGCAGGATGGGTTCGTGCCCCGATTCTCCCCCGCCACCCAGGCCTGGCTCGACGGCGCGTTCGCCGCGCCGACGCCCGCGCAGGTCGGTGCCTGGGACGCGGTGGCCTCCGGCGAGCACACGCTGGTCGTGGCGCCGACCGGCTCGGGCAAGACGCTCGCCGCGTTCCTGTCGGCGCTCGACCGGCTGGCCGCCGAGCCGGTGCCCGAGGACCCCAAGCGTCGCTGCCGGGTGCTCTACGTCAGCCCGCTCAAAGCGCTGGCCGTCGACGTCGAGCGCAACCTGCGCGGCCCGCTCGCCGGCATCCGGCAGGCGTCCTTGCGCCTCGGGCTGCCCGAGCCCGACGTCACGGTCGCGATGCGCTCGGGCGACACTCCGGCCGACGAGCGGCGGCTGTTCGCCCGTCGCCCGGCCGACATCCTCATCACCACGCCCGAGTCGCTGTTCCTGCTGCTGACCTCGGCGGCGCGCGAGTCGTTGCGCGGGGTCGACACGGTGATCATCGACGAGGTGCACGCGGTGTGCTCGACGAAGCGCGGCGCGCATTTGGCCGTCTCGCTCGAGCGGCTCGACGTGCTGCTCGACCGCCCGGCGCAGCGCATCGGGCTCTCGGCCACGGTTCGGCCGGTCGACGAGGTGGCCACCTTCCTGGCCGGCGGGCGAGCGGTCACCGTCGTGCAGCCGGTGTCGAGCAAACAGGTCGAGCTGCAGGTCGTGGTGCCCGTCGAGGACATGTCGGCGATCGGCGAGCCCACCGACGACCTCACCGGCGCGGCCGCGGGCGCCCAGCGTCGCGCCTCGATCTGGCCGCATGTCGAGGAGCGAGTGCTCGATCTCGTCGAGACGCATCGCTCGACCATCGTGTTCGCCAACTCGCGCCGGCTCGCCGAGCGGCTCACCGCCCGGCTCAACGAGTTGGCCACCGAACGAGCCGGCGTCGCTGCCGACGACTCGGGCCGGGCGCCGGCGGAGCTGATGGCCCAGGCCGGCTCCGGCCGCCCGGCCGGCGAGGTCGTGGTCGCCCGCGCCCACCACGGCTCGGTGTCGCGCGAGCAGCGTTCAGTCGTCGAGGAGGAGTTGAAGGCGGGCCTGTTGCCCGCGGTGGTGGCCACGTCCTCGCTCGAGCTGGGCATCGACATGGGCGCCGTCGACCTCGTGGTGCAGGTCGAGTCGCCGCCATCGGTGGCCGCGGGGCTGCAGCGCGTCGGCCGGGCCGGGCACCAGGTCGGCGCGGTCTCGCGCGGCGTCATCTTCCCGAAGTTCCGCGGCGACCTGCTCGAGTGCGCGGTGGTCGCCGAGCGCATGCGCGACGGGCTCATCGAGTCCATGCGCTACCCGCGCAACCCACTCGACGTGCTCGCCCAGCAGATCGTGGCCATGGTCGCGCTCGACACGGTGACCGTCGAGCAGGTCGAGGAACTTATGCACCGCGCGGCGCCGTTTGCCGGCCTGCCGAGATCGGCCCTCGAGGCGGTGCTCGACATGCTCGCCGGGCGCTACCCGTCGGACGCGTTCGCCGAGCTACGTCCGCGGCTTGTCTGGGACCGCGTCACCGGCGAGCTCACCGCCCGGCGTGGCGCGCAGCACCTGGCCGTCACCAGCGGTGGCACCATCCCCGACCGCGGCATGTTCGGCGTGTTCCTGGCCTCCGGCGAGGGCCCCGGGCGGCGGGTCGGCGAACTGGACGAGGAGATGGTCTACGAGTCGCGGGTCGGCGACGTGTTCCTGCTGGGCTCGTCGTCCTGGCGCATCGAGGACATCACCCACGACCGCGTGCTGGTCACCCCGGCGCCCGGCGAGGTCGGCAAGATGCCGTTCTGGAAGGGCGATCAGCCCGGGCGGCCGGCAGAGCTCGGTCGGGCGCTCGGCGCGTTCCTGCGCGAGGTCGCGCACGCCGAGCCGGGCGTGGCCGAGGCACGCGCCCGCGCAGCCGGCCTCGACGACTGGGGCACGTCGAACCTGCTGACCTACCTCGCCGAACAGCAGGCGGCCACGCACCACCTGCCCGACGACCGGACCATCCTCGTCGAGCGGTTCCGTGACGAGCTCGGCGACTGGCGCCTCGTCGTGCACTCGCCGTTCGGCGCGCCGGTCAACGCGCCGTGGGCGCTGGCGATCGCGGCCCGGTTGCGCGAGCGGTACGGCCTCGAGGTGTCGTCCATGCACTC
The DNA here is from genome assembly GCA_964658365.1 of uncultured Jatrophihabitantaceae bacterium. Classification (GTDB taxonomy): domain Bacteria; phylum Actinomycetota; class Actinomycetes; order Mycobacteriales; family Jatrophihabitantaceae; genus Jatrophihabitans. Next base: position 307 of record CAZZZE010000378.1, on the reverse strand, counting down.
CGACGACGGCATCGTGCTGCGGCTGCCCGACACCGACGCCGAGCCGCCGGCGGGCGACATCGCGGTGTTCGAGCCCGACGAGATCGAGGCGCTGGTGACCTCCGAGGTCGGCGGGTCGGCGCTGTTCGCCTCCCGCTTCCGCGAGTGCGCGGCCCGTTCGCTGCTGCTGCCGCGTCGCGACCCGCGCCGGCGAACGCCGCTGTGGCAGCAGCGCCAGCGCGCCAACCAGCTGCTGCAGGTGGCTGCCGAGTACGGCGACTTCCCGGTGGTTCTGGAGGCCATGCGCGAGTGCCTGCAGGACGTCTTC
>CAZZZE010000377.1:0-3126 GCA_964658365.1 uncultured Jatrophihabitantaceae bacterium | reverse complement strand
CAGCAGGTACAGCCCGAAGCTCATCGCAGTGATCGGCACGCTGGGCGTCACGTCCACGGCCAGGCTGACGAAGATCCCGCCGTCGGCGGCGACCAGCGCGACCAGCACCGACACCGCGGTCACCACCAGCGGGCTCGCCGAGATGCGGTGCGCGGCGGCCGCCGGCGTGATGACCAGGCACAGCACCAGCGTCGTACCGACGACCTGCGCGGCCTCGGTGACGGTCAGCGCCAGCAGGGCCAGGAAGATCAGCCCGACGAGGCGCACCGGAACCCCGCGGGCCTGCGCGAGGTCGGGATCGACCGAGGCGAACAGCAGCGGCCGGTAGATCGCCATCGTCACCACCAGGACGCCTACCGCGATACCGACCAGCACCCAGATCTCGGTGGTGCTGACCCCGAAGATCTGCCCGAACAGCAGGCGCGTCGCCTGCGAGGCGAAGTTGTGCATGAGCCCGAGCAGGTAGACGCCCAGGCCGAGGCCGAAGGCCAGCGTCACGCCGATGGCGCTGTCGCGCTCGTGGTCGCGGGCACCGAGTGCGGCGATGGCGGCGGCCACGACGACGCTGCCGAGCAGGGCGCCCAGCAGGGCGTCGTCGAACAGCAGCAGGCCCGCCGCCGCGCCGGTGAAGGACAGCTCCGAGACGCCGTGGACGGCGAAGGCCGCGTGCCGCGTGATGACGAACGGGCCGAGCAGCCCGCTGATCACCGCCACCAGGGACGCCGCGATGAAGGCGTGCTGGACGGCCGGCAGCCCGAGCAGGAACCCGATCACGCGGGCGACCCGTGATCGTGGCCGTCGCCCTCGGGGTGGTGGTGCCCGCCGTCGGCCTCGCCGTGCGCCGAATCCGGCGCCCCGACAACCACGATCCGGTCGCGGATGCGCAGGACGTCAATGTGCGTGCCGTAGAGCTCGCTCAGGCGCGCGGTGGTCATCACCTCGTCGGGCGTGCCGGCGGTCCACCGGTTGCCGACCAGGTAGAGCACCCGGTCGACGTACCGAAGGACCGGGTTGATCTCGTGCGTCACGAACAGCACCGACGTGTTCGCCCGCCGGCGACGCTCGTCGATGAGCGCGCTCGTGCTCTGCTGGCGCTGCAGGTCGAGGCTGAGCAGCGGCTCGTCGCACAGCAGCACCTGCGGGTCGCCGAGCAGCGCCTGGGCGATGCGCAGACGCTGCTGCTCACCGCCCGACATCGTGCCGAGCGGCGCGTCGGCGAAGGACTGCGCGCCGACCTCGGCGATGGCCCGCTCGACGGCCTCGCGGGTCTCCCGGCCGGCGCGTCCCACGCCCCAGCGGTGCCCGTCGCGCCCGAGCCGGACGAGGTCGCGCCCGCGCATCGGGACGTCGCGGTCGAACGCCTTCTGTTGGGGGATGTAGCCGACCAGGTCGCTGCCTCGGCGCGGCACCCGTCCGCAGACCTCGACGGTGCCCGCGGCCAGTGGCTGCAACCCGAGCAGCACCTTGAGCAGGGTGGTCTTGCCGCTGCCGTTCGGGCCGAGGACGGCGACGAACTCCCCCGCCGCGACGTCGAGGTCGAGGTCACCCCACAGGGTGCGCGGGCCGAAACGGACGCTCGCGCCGCGCAGGCGCACGGTGTCAGCCACCGAGGGCCGTCAGCAATGCCGAGGCCTGGCGGGCCTGCCAGGTCTGGAAGTTCTCGCCCTCGGGCAGTGTCTCGGTGACCCGCACGACCGGCACCTTCGCCGAGGCCGCGAGTCGCTGCAACCGGGTCGTCTCCGGGCCGGTGACCTGGGTGTTGAGCAGCAGCACCGCGATCCGCCGCCGGCTGATGGCCTGCTCGAAGCGCGCGTTGTCGCCCGGCGTCGGGTCGGTGCCGTTCTCGAGGGCCAGCGAGAAGGCCTTCGGCGTGCCGAGCCGCAGGCCGGCGGCGTCGACGAGGTAGCCGGGCACCGGCTCGGTGTAGCCCACCGACGCTCCGGCGTGCCGGGCCCTGATCGCGGCGATGACGGTGCTGACCCTGGCCATCCCCGCGGTGAACCGGGCCAGGCCGTCGGCGAAGTCGGCCCGGTGTTCGGGCTGGTCGCGCGCCAGGGCGGCCTCGATCGCGGCGGCCGCCTGCAGCGCGTAGGTGGGGCGGTACCAGAGATGCGGGTTCGCGCCGCAGTTCGCACCGACCACCGAACTGACCGTGACGACGGTTCGCGCCGAATCGGTGTCGACACCGAGCAGCCGGTTCATGAAGGGGTCGTAGTCGCAACCGTTGACGATCACCAGGCGAGCCCTGCTGATCGTCGAGGCGTCGGTCACGGTGCTCTCGTACTCGTGCGGGTCCTGGTCGGGGTCGCTGATGATCGAGGTGACGTCGACGTGCTTGCCGCCGATCTGCGCCGCGACGTCACCCCACAGGCTCTCGGCGGCGACGACCTGCACGCGCCCCTCGTGGTGGCGCGGCGCCGCCGAGGCCGGCAGGTTGTTGCCCGCCTCGTGGCTTGCGGCAGAGCACGCGCCCAGCGTGACGACGGCGACGACGGCCAGTGCGATGGCACGGGCGCAGGGCATACGGGAACAGTACTGGGTATGAGAATGATTCCCGACAAGGGGTGGCGGTGGCTACTCCGGAACGGCGGCGCGCTGCAGGATCGCAGCGGTGTCGAGCCCGGCGGGCAGCGTGCCGTAGGCGAGACCGCCGTCCCCCAAGAGCCGGGCGGCCACGAACGCATCGGCGACGGCGGGCGGGCCGTGACGGATGAGCAGCGAGCCCTGCAGCAGCAGGGCCATCAGCTCGACGATGCGCCGGGCCCGGTACTGCAGCTGCTCGAGATCGCCGACCTCCTTGTGCAGCACGGCCAACGCGTCGTCGTACCGGGCGTCGGCGCCGCTCGCGAGGGACAACTCGTCGAGGAAGGCCTCGACGGCGGCCGGTTCGCGGCCGAGCGCGCGCAGCGTGTCGAGCGCCGCGACGTTGCCCGAGCCCTCCCAGATCGAGATGAGCGGTGCTTCGCGGTAGAGGCGCGGCATGCCGGACTCCTCGACGTAGCCGTTGCCGCCCAGGCACTCGAGGGCCTCGACGGTGTGCGGCGCGAGGCGTTTGCAGAGGTAGTACTTGGTGACCGACAGCGCCACGCGGCGAAACGCCTTCTCGGCCTCGTCCCCGCGGCTCGC
>CAZZZE010000376.1:0-3130 GCA_964658365.1 uncultured Jatrophihabitantaceae bacterium | reverse complement strand
ACCTCCTCCGGCGGGTACTTGTAGGCGATCGCCCAGCGGGGCGCGCGGCTGGTCGAGCCGAGCCGCCGCTGCAGGGACAGGTCGTCGACCTTGACCACCACACCGTCGATCTCGTGCTCGACGTCGTGGCGGTGCTCGCCGTAGTGGGCGATGAACCGATTGACGTCGTCGAGCCCGGTGACGACCGTGGCCCGCGCCGAGGTGGGCAGGCCCCACGCCGCGAGGATGTCGTACCACCCGGACTGCGCCGTGACCGTCGGGCCGCCGACCACCCGACCGACGCCGTGCACGACCATCGCGAGATTGCGGCTGGCAGTGACCCGGGCGTCCTTCTGGCGCAGCGATCCGGCGGCGGTGTTGCGCGGGTTGGCGAACGGCGTCCTGCCTGCCTCGACCAACGCCGCGTTGAGTTGCGCGAACTCGGCGACGGGGAAGAACACCTCGCCGCGGACCTCGAGCACCTCGGGCAGGTCGTCACCGGTGAGTCGCTCGGGGATGTTGGCGATGGTGCGGAGGTTGGGGGTGACGTCCTCGCCGGTGCGCCCGTCGCCACGGGTGGCGCCGCGGGTCAGCCGGCCGTTCTCGTAGAGCAGGTTGACGGCCAGGCCGTCGACCTTGAGCTCGCAGAGGTAGGCCGGGACGACACCGGCGTCGCGCTCGACGCGCTGCGCCCACGCCGCCATGTCCTCGGCGCTGAAGGCGTTGTCGAGGCTGAGCATGCGCTCGAGATGATCGACCGGCGTGAACAGCGTCGAGTACGTGCCGCCGACCCGCTGCGTGGGCGAGGACGGCGTGCGCAGCTCGGGATAGCCGTCCTCGAGTTCCTGCAGCCGGCGCATCCGCGCGTCGTAGTCGGCGTCGCTGGCCGACGGCGCGTCCAGCACGTAGTAGCGGTACTGGTCGTCGTCGAGCTGCTGCGCCAACCGGGCGTGCTCGTCGCGCGCCTCGCTCGGAACAGGAACCGGCTCTTCACTCACGCCGCCGAATCTATCGGCCGCGTCCGACAGCGCCGTCGGGCGCGAGCCGCTAGCGTCGGTGTCGACATGAACATGGACTTCCTGATCTCGCGGGCCGGCATCCGCGTCGCGGCGATCGACGTGCAGGTCAGCGGCCTGCGGCTGGCCCGTGGCGCGGCGTCGTTCGCGCCGCAGTCGGCCGAGAGCATCGCCGGCACCATGACGGTGAGCCTGGCCGACCTGACCGCAGCGCTCGCCCGCCCCGAGGTCGTCGATCAGCTCGTCAGCGGCGTGGCCGGCCTGGCCCGGCCCGAGTTCGCGCTGTCCGACGGGCCCGACGGCGGGATCCGCATCACCGGCAGCGTCGAGGTCCTGGGCCGCCGGCTGCCTGTGACCGCCGGGGCGCGGGTACGGGTCGAGAACCACCGCATCGTGGTCAGCTTCGGCCATCTCGAGGGCCTGCCGCTGCTCAGCATGCTGTCCTCGCGGCTGCCGCAGTTCGTCCTGCCGCTGGCGCTGCCCTCGGACATGACCTTCACCGACGTCACCACCGAGCCGGGCGGGATCGTGGTCGGCTTCGCCGGCACCGACGTCTGGCTCAGCGACGACCCGCGGCCCGCCGACCCGGTCGTCGAGACCGACTGATCAGGACTCGTCGCGCAGCGAGGCGCCGACGTCGCGGAGCACCGCGAACGTGCGCCGCACCTGCGCCGGGCTCGCGCCGGCCAGCCCGCACGCCGGCGTGGGGACGACCGACGCCGCCAGCTGGTCGGTGTTGAAACCGAGCTCGCTCCAGATCTCGTGCACACGGGTGCGGGCGGCGTCGAGCGAGGGCGTCTGACCACTGGGCAGCACGCCCAACCACAGGGACACACCGGCCTCGACCGCCTCGCCGAGCTGGTCGTAGTGAGCGGTGGTCAGCAGCGCCGCGTCGACGGACAGCGCGTCGGCGCCGGCGCTGCGCAGCATGCCGAGCGGGGCGTCGGGCGCGCAGCAGTGAACGACGCGCGAACCGGCCGGTCCGACGGTCAGGACGTCCTGCAACGCCTGCCCCACGATCTGCGGCTCGACCGAGCGCACCGTTCCGTAGCCGGACGGTGTGGGCACCCGGCCGCCGAGCACGGCGGGCAGCGACGGCTCGTCGAGCTGCAACACCAACTGGGCGCCCGGTACCCGGGACGCGACGTCGGCCAGGTGCGTGCGTATCCCCTCGGCCAGCGACTCGACGAGGTCGCGTACCGCGCCGTGGTCGGTGACGACCCGGTGCCCGCTGGGCAGCTCGAGCGAGGCGGCGAGCGTCCACGGGCCGGCGACCTGCACCTTCAGCGGCCCGGTGTAGCCGGTGGCGAGTTCCTCGAGGGCGTCGAGGTCGCGGGCGAGGTCGTCGCGGGCGGCGCGCAGGTCGCGGCCCGGGGCGGCGGTCAGCCGCCACCCGGTGGGGACGAGCTCGACGGGCAGGTTCGTCAGCAGCGACGCGGAGCGCCCGATCATCGCCGCTCCCGGCCCGCGCGCGGGCAGCTCGGGCAGGTGCGGCAGGTCGGGCAGCTCGCCGAGGACCAGCGTCGTCGCCTCGCGCGGGTCGGTGCCGGGCAGCGAGCCGACGCCCGTGACCGCTCCCGGCGACCACGGATGCGTCATGCAGTGGGGACGGTGTCGACGCGATCGGCGGCGGTGACGGTGGCCGACCCGATGACGGTGTCGCCGGCGTACATGACCAGGGTCTGCCCGGCGGCCACGCCCACCTGCGGCACGTGCAGCTCCGCGGTGACCTCGGTGCCGTCGACGCAGACGGTGGCCGGGCTCGTCATGCCGTGGGCCCGCAGCTGGACCTGACAGGCGAACCGGTCGTCGGGTGCGGCGCCGGACGTCCAGACCACGCCGCCGGCACGCACGACGTCGGCGCGCAGCATCGCGCGCGGTCCGACGACGACGGTGTTGTCGACGGGGCGGATCGAGAGGACGTAGCGCGGGTCGCCGCCGGGGCCGGGCTGCTGGATGTTTAGCCCGCGTCGCTGCCCGACGGTGAAGCCGAACGAGCCGGCATGCTCGCCGACGACATCGCCGGTGACGGCGTCGACGATCGGGCCCTGGTGGGCGCCGAGCTTCCCGGCCAGGAAGCCGCGGGTGTCGCCGTCGGCGATGAAGCAGATGTCGTGCGAGTCGGGCTTGTCGGC
>CAZZZE010000375.1:0-3136 GCA_964658365.1 uncultured Jatrophihabitantaceae bacterium | reverse complement strand
TCGTGCCGCAACCGGTCGGCGGCCTGGACGAGCGCATCAGCGCCGCCTTCGAGGCGGCGGGCGCCGGCTCGGCCGTACTCGTAGGTATGGACACCCCGCAGCTGCAGCCGAACCACCTGCTGCGCTTCGACCCGGCCCGGCACGAGTCGGCGCTCGGCCTTGCGTCCGACGGCGGCTTCTGGGCCCTCGGCCTGCGCGAGGCTCGCCGCGCCCGCGAGGTCGTGGTGGGCGTCCCGATGTCGCGGGCCGACACCGGGACCCATCAGTACGCCAGGCTGCAGGCCGCCGGGCTCGACGTCACCCTGCTCGACCCGCTCGTCGACGTCGACACCGTCGACGACCTGGCGGCCGTGCTGGCCGCCGCCCCGCTGGGCCGCTTCCGTCGGGTCGTCTCCGCGCTGCCGCCGCTCGTCGAACGCGCCAGCTGATGCGTCCGGTCAGCTCATGCAGCTAGGAGCGCTGCGTCCGTACGAGGACGCGCTGCAGGGCGGCGGCCCGTTGCAGCTGCACACCGCCGGACGCCGGGCGATGCTGCTGGACGTGCAGCGCTGGCTCGCGCCGGCCGACGACACCGACCGCGAGGTTGTCGGCACGTGCGCCGGACCGGTCCTGGACGTCGGGTGCGGCCCGGGCCGGCTGGTCCGGCTGCTGCACGGCGCCGGGGTCGAGGTGCTCGGCATCGACATCGCCGAGGTCGCGGTCTCGCTGGCCCGGCGCACCGGGGCACCTGCCCAGCGGCGCGACGTGTTCGGTCCGGTACCCGGTGAGGGCACCTGGGCCACCGCACTGCTGCTCGACGGCAACATCGGCATCGGCGGCGACCCGACCCGGCTGCTGCGCCGCATGCATGAGCTGCTCGCCCCGGGCGGGCGGGTGCTGGTCGAGACCGACCCCGACGACGGCGTCGACGCCCACGGCTGGGTGCGCTTCGCGCGCAACGACGTGCCGACCGGCGTGCCGTTCCTGTGGTCGCGCGTCGGGTTGCCGGGGTTGCGCAGCCGGCTGTCCGACACCGATCTCGAGATCGAGTCGGTTCGCCGCGTGGCGGGCCGCACCTTCGCCACTCTCACGCGCTGAGCGCGCGACCGTCAATGCTCGCGGGGGTGGTCAGTACTCGCGCGGGATGGTCAGGCGCGGGACGCCGCCCAGCCCCAGGTTGTAGCGGGTGTGCGCGGCGTACTCGGCCAGCTTGTCCCAGAGCGCGGCGTGCGCGGGCCACGGGACCGGCTCGTCGCCGTCGAGCCAGCTCTCGCCGAACGTGATCCATACGAGCGTCCAGTCGGCGGCGTCGAGCCACCTGCCCTTGCTCCACTCGATCAGCGAGCGGCGAATCTGGAAGGCGAGCCGTGCCGCGTCCGGGAACGTCGTCACCGTGCGGACCTCCCAGACCCGGAAGTCGTGCGACATCAGGTCGAGCTCGAAGTCGTCGAGCACCCCGGGCTCGACCAGCACCGTCGCCACGTTCTCGTGGCCGCGTCCACGCATGGGCCGATTATCTCCTGCCGCGAGGATCGCGTGCACAGGACGTGAGGAAGTTTCCGCAGCGGTGCCGCCGCGCAGCACGCCGGTGGACGCTGGCGACATGTCCGTCTCGGTATCGCTCAACGCCCTGTGCGCGTGGTGGCTGCTCGCCGCGGTCTGGCTGGTCATCCGCGGGGTGCTGCGCCGCGCGGACGCCGCCGGTGAGGATCAGCCCGCGAGCATCGTCCCGCGGCACGCCGGCGAGCCGCAGCGGCAGGCGTACACCGCTGCCGCCTCCTCCGACGCATCGTCGTCGAGGCTGAGCCGGTAGTCGATGAACAGTTCGGCGCCGGCCGGGATGGGCCGCAGCGTGATCACGTGGATCGTGCCTTCGTCGTCGATCGTCTCGCAGTTCGGATCGCAGCCGTGGTTGATGAAGCGGGCCTCGTTGCCGCCGCTGCCACCGTCGATGACCCGACCGTCGCCGAGGTCGAAGAAGAAGGTGTGGTCCGGGTCCCCGTCGGCATCCTCCCACCGGGCCTGCGCGACCTCCCAGTCGATGACCTCGCCTGCGTAGTCGAGCAGGAACTCCTCCGCGTCGAGGTCGACCGCGGCGTACAGGCCGCGGCCGTGGACGGGGGAGCTGCCGATCCGGTACTTCGACTTCGCCCTGGTCACGGCGCGAGGGTATCCAACGACGCCCTGCCCTGACCGTCTCGATGGGTACGGTGCTGGGGTGACCGAGAAGCCCGATCCCACCGTCGACCCGAACCGCGTCGCCGAGCGTGCCGACCTGCTGCCCGAGGAAGCGGCGGTCGGCAGCGACGACCCGGCGGAGCAGGCCCGCATCGTGCTCGAGGACTCCGACGCGCGCACCGCGGACCCCGACCGCACGAAGGCCGAGTCGGCGCAGACCCCCGACCGACAGGCATGAGCGAGACCCAGCGCGAACGCGAACGCAAGTTCGATCTCCCCGACACCTGGGAGCTGCCCGACGTCACCCGCTTCCTGCCCGACGGCGGGACGGTGGAGCACGAGACACAGCGCCTCGAGAGCACTTACTTCGACACCGCGAGCCGCGACCTGTTCAGCTCACTGGTGACCCTGCGCCGTCGCACCGGTGACGCCGACAACGGCTGGCACCTCAAGATCCCGATGGACGGTGCCCGCCAGGAGGTCCGGCTGCCGCTCGGTACGGGTCGCGGCGTGCCCGCCGAGCTGCGCGAGCTGACCGCCGGCCTGCGCGGGCGCGGCGCACTGCGAACCATCGCGACGCTACGTACCGAGCGCGAGGTGCGCCGCATCCTCGATGCCGAAGGCACCGGCCTCGTCGAGATCGTGCACGACACCGTGACGGCCACCGTCAAGCACGAGTTCTCGATCATCCGCAGCTGGCACGAGGCCGAGGTCGAGCTGCTGGCGGGTGGCGATGAGAAGCTGCTGGCCCGCATCGCGAAGTTCCTCGGCAAGCACGGCGCGCAGCCGTCGGCCAGCCTGTCGAAGCTCGGGCGGGCGCTCGAGGCCTCGGCGCGGCCCGTCCGCCCGACAGCGACCGCGGCCGGCGTGATCGGCAGCTACCTCGACACCAACTTCGCGGCGATCGTGGCCGGCGACGTCACCCTGCGCCGCGACGTGGCCGACACCCTCGACGCCGCCGAGCTGCACAGGGTCATCC
>CAZZZE010000374.1:0-3139 GCA_964658365.1 uncultured Jatrophihabitantaceae bacterium | reverse complement strand
ACTGGTGCGGCGCCGACATCGGCTGGATCACCGGGCACAGCTACATCGTCTACGGACCGCTGGCCAACGGGGCCACGTCGTTCATGTACGAGGGCACGCCCAACACCCCGAACGAGCACCGTTGGTTCGAGATGATCGAGAAGTACAAGGTGTCGATCCTCTACACCGCGCCGACCACGATCCGCACGTTCATGAAGTGGGGCGAGGACATCCCGGCCGCGCACGACCTGTCCTCGCTGCGGGTGCTGGGCAGCGTCGGCGAACCGATCAACCCGGAAGCCTGGATGTGGTACCGCAAGAACATCGGCGGCGACCGCACGCCGGTCGTCGACACCTGGTGGCAGACCGAGACCGGCGCCATGATGGTCGCCCCGCTGCCCGGCGTCAGCGACACCAAGCCCGGCTCGGCGATCGGCCCGCTGCCCGGCATCGGCGCCGACGTCCTCGACAACGACGGCACACCCGTCCCCGACGGCGGCGGCGGCCTGCTGGTGCTCACCGAGCCGTGGCCGGCGATGACCCGCGGTATCTGGGGCGACCCGGACCGCTTCGCCGAGACCTACTGGCAGCGCTTCGAGGCGCAGGGCTTCTACTTCGCCGGCGACGGCGCCAAGAAGGACGACGAAGGCGACCTGTGGCTGCTCGGCCGCGTCGACGACGTCATGAACATCTCGGGCCACCGCATCTCGACCACCGAGGTCGAGTCGGCCCTGGTGTCGCACCCGTCGGTGGCCGAGGCCGCGGTCGTGGGCGCCACCGACCCGACCACCGGTCAGGGCATCGTGGCGTTCGTCATCCTGCGCGGCGGCGGCCCGACCGAGGAGTCCGAGGGCGAACAACTGGTGCAGACGCTGCGCAACCACGTCGCCAAGGAGATTGGCGCCATCGCCAAACCCCGTCAGATCATGATCGTCGCCGAGCTGCCCAAGACCCGTTCGGGCAAGATCATGCGCCGGCTGCTGCGCGACGTCGCCGACCACAAGGAGCTGGGCGACGTCACCACGCTGACCGACTCCTCCGTCATGGACCTGATCTCGCAGAACATGTCGACGGCGCCGGCCGAGGAGTGATTGCTCAGGTGCGCAGCCGTTCGGCGAGCGCCAGCGCGTCGAACGGGGCGTGGACCTTGACGTCGTTGTCGAAGTGCACCTGGACGTCGTGGCCGTCGGCCCGCCAGCCGCGGATGCGGGCCGCCCATTCGTCCAGGGCGGTCTCGCTGTAACCGCTGGTGTACAGCTCGGCGTCGCCGTGCAGCCGCACGTAGACGAGATCGGCGGTGACGTCGAACATCCTCGGCCAGCGACCGGCGGTGTCGGCCACCACGAGGCTGATGACGTGCTCGCGCAACAGGTCCACGAAGGCGGCGGTCTCGAAGCTGCCGTGCCTGACCTCGAGCGCGTGCCGCAGCGGCCGGTCGGCGTCGTTGACGAGCAACGACCGGCCGGTCATCCGCTTGTCGTGCCGGCGGGCCAGCCAGGCCGCCTCGTCGGTGGAGCGGGGGAGCCGGGCGAAAAAGGCGGCCAGCCGCTCGGGGTGGAAGCCGAGGTTCGGCGGCAGCTGCCACAGCAGTGGGCCGGTCTTCTCGGCCAGGGCCAGCACTCCGGAGGCGAAGAAGTTGGCCAGCGGCGTGTCGATGTCGTTCAACTTCTTCATGTGCGTGACGAATCGCGGTCCCTTGACCGCGAAGGTGAACCCGTCGGGCGTCTCGTCGTGCCAGCGCCGGAACGACTCCGGCCGCTGCAGGCTGTAGAACGTGCCGTTGATCTCGACGGTCGACAGCTGCCCGGACAGGTACTCGAGCTCGCGGCGGTGCGGCAGCTTCTTCGGGTAGAACACGCCGCGCCAGGGCGGGTACAGCCAGCCCGACGTCCCGACCCGCGCCACCGCCACCGCCACCAGATGATCGTAGAGTTGTCGCCGTGCGATTGACCGAGTTCTGGGGACGGATGGCCGAGCGCTTCGGCTCGGCCTACGCGGTCAGCCTGGCCGCCGACTACCGGCTGCCGCAGCTCGGCTCGACCATCGACGAGGCGCTCGCGGACGGCGTCGACGCCAAGGAGATCTGGCGGGCCGTGTGCGCCGAGTTCGAGATGCCCGCCCAGCTGCGCTGAGCCGGCCGCGGCACCCGGCGTGTCGCCTTCTGTCGAACAGGTGTTCGGCTATCGTGGCGGTCAGCAGGACGGGCTGCCGTCCACAGCCCTCAGCCCACATTCGCGATTCGTCCACAGATCCGCGCGGCGACCCGGTTCTGTCGGTACCCCGTTCTAGCGTCGTCGACGAACCCGCAGACCGACCAGATCATCAAGAGAATGAGGTGCCGCCATGGCAACGAGCTTCGACCGCGAGAAGGCGCTCGACGTCGCGCTGGCCCAGATCGACAAGCAGCACGGCAAGGGCGCCGTCATGCGCCTGGGCGACCGGGTGGCCGCACCGATCGAGGTCATCCCCACGGGGTCCATCGCCCTCGACGTCGCGCTGGGCATCGGCGGCCTGCCGCGCGGCCGGGTCGTCGAGATCTACGGCCCCGAGTCCTCGGGCAAGACCACGGTCGCCCTGCACGCGGTGGCCAACGCCCAGGCCGCGGGCGGCGTCGCGGCCTTCATCGACGCCGAGCACGCCCTCGACCCCGACTACGCCCGCGCGCTGGGCGTCGACACCGACGCGCTGCTGGTCAGCCAGCCCGACACCGGTGAGCAGGCCCTCGAGATCATGGACATGCTGATCCGCTCGGGCGCGCTGGACGTCGTGGTCGTCGACTCCGTCGCCGCGCTCGTCCCCCGCGCCGAGATCGAGGGCGAGATGGGCGACAGCCACGTCGGCCTGCAGGCCCGCCTCATGAGCCAGGCGCTGCGCAAGATCACCGGTGCCCTCAGCAACTCCGGCACCACCGCGATCTTCATCAACCAGCTGCGCGAGAAGATCGGCGTCATGTTCGGTTCGCCCGAGACGACGACCGGTGGCAAGGCGCTGAAGTTCTACGCCTCGATCCGCCTCGACGTGCGCCGTATCGAGACGTTGAAGGACGGCGGCGACGCCGTCGGCAACCGCACCCGAGTCAAGGTCGTGAAGAACAAGGTGGCTCCGCCGTTCAAGCAGGCCGAGTTCGACATCGTCTACGGCGAGGGCATCAGCCGCGAGG
>CAZZZE010000373.1:0-3143 GCA_964658365.1 uncultured Jatrophihabitantaceae bacterium | reverse complement strand
AGGCTCGGCACGACGTCACCGGCCCGGCTGGCCGGCGCGGTGGCCGCGCAGTAGACGGCAAGCGCCCCGATGCCCACGACACCCGCCAGGCCGGCGGCCAACGAGCGCAGCGCGAGCCGGCCCACCGCTGCCGCGACCAAGCTCAGCACGACGCAGATGCCGATGATCAGCACCCGCTTGTCGTCGCCGCCGACGTCGCGGATGATCCAGCGCTTCACCGACTCGGGAGTCGCGACGATGGCCCGGTTGCCCACCGCGATGAGCGGGGCGGCGGCCGGACGCACGAACACCGCGACGGCCTCGCCCACGCCGACGGCGACGAAGGCGGTCAGGACGCCGATCAGCCAGCCGACCGGGGTCCGTGAGCGCACACTGTCATCTTCGCAGCGGCAGGCCCCGCCGGTTCTGCCCGATCAGTGGCGACTCAGGCCCACAGCTCGCCCTCGAGCCGCTCCGCGGCCTGCTGCAGGGTGCCGGTGTAGGCGCCGGTGGACAGGTACTTCCAGCCGCCGTCGCACACCACGAACGCGATGTCGGCGCTCTCGTCGGGCTTGACCCGCTCGGCGATCGACAGCGCGGCGTGCAGGATCGCGCCGGTCGAGATCCCCGCGAAGATCCCCTCGTGGTCGATGAGGTCGCGGGTGCGGCGCAGCGCGTCGTAGGACGTCACCGAGAAGCGCCGGGTCAGCACGGAGTCGTCGTAGAGCTCGGGGACGAACCCCTCGTCGATGTTGCGCAGCCCGTAGACGAGCTCGCCGTAGCGGGGCTCGGCCGCGACGATCTGGACGTCGGGCACCTTCTCGCGCAGGTAGCGGCCGGTGCCCATGAGCGTGCCGGTGGTGCCCAGGCCGGCGACGAAGTGGGTGATCGTGGGCAGGTCGCGCAACAGCTCGGGCCCGGTGCCCTCGTAATGCGCCTGGGCGTTGGCGGGGTTGCCGTACTGGTAGAGCATCACCCAGTCCGGATACTGCTCGGCCAGCTGCTTGGCGGTGGCCACGGCCTGGTTCGAGCCGCCGGCAGCCGGCGACGAGATGATCCGAGCGCCGAACATCTCCAGCAGCTGCCGTCGCTCGATCGAGGTGTTCTCGGGCATCACGCAGACCAGCCCGTAGCCGCGCAGCTTGGCCACCATGGCCAGCGAGATGCCGGTGTTGCCCGACGTCGGCTCGAGGATCGTGCAGCCCGGCGTCAACCGGCCGTCGGCCTCGGCGGCCAGGATCATCGCCAGCGCCGCGCGGTCCTTGATCGAGCCCGTCGGGTTGCGGTCCTCGAGCTTGGCCCACAGCCGGACCGGGTGCTCGCCCGTCCAGCGGGGCGACAGCCGCGGCAGGCCGACGAGCGGGGTGTCCCCCAGCGCGTCGATCAGTGAGTCGTAGCGAGCCATCAGCCCCCCGCGACCGCCGGAAGGACGGTGACCGAGTCGCCGTCCTTGAGCTCGGTGTCCAGCGACCCGGTGAAGCGGACGTCCTCGTCGTTCACGTAGATGTTCACGAACCGGTGCAGCTTGCCCTCGTCGGTGATGAGGCGGCCCTTGATGCCGGTGTGGCTGGCGTCCAGGTCGTCGATGAGGGCCGAGAGCGTGTCGCCCTTGCCCTCGACGGACTTCTCGCCACCGGTGTAGGTGCGCAGGATCGTCGGGATCTTGACCTCGATGGCCATGGTGTACGTGCTCCTAGATGTCGAAGATCGGCTGAGGGGGTAACGCGGATGCTCGCCGATATCGTCCCATCCCGGCCTGGGAGTGTCCGAGCCCGGTCAGACGACCTCGACCGGCTCTTCGGTGACCACACCGTCGACGATCCGGTAGGAGCGGAATTCGGTCTCGTCCTCGGCCCGGGTCGACACCAGCACGTAGTGCGCGTTGGGCTCCTGCGCCAAGGAGATGTCCGTCCGCGACGGGTACGCCTCGGTGGCGGTGTGGGAGTGGTAGACGACGACCGGTTCCTCGTCGTTGCCCTCGAGCTCGCGGTAGAGCCGCAGCAACTCCATCGAGTCGAACTCGTAGAACGTGGGCGAGCGGGCGGCGTTGAGCATGGGCACGAAGCGCTCGGGCCGGTCGCTGCCCTCGGGTCCGGCGACGATGCCGCAGGCCTCGTCGGGGTGGTCGCGACGGGCGTGGGCGACGATCTCGTCGTGGATCGTCCGGTCGATGCGCAGCACGGGTGCGAATCTAGCCGAGGTCAGCGCATCAGCCGGGTCACCACGGTGTCCTGCACCGCGGTCAGCCAGTGGTACACGACCCGGGGCTGCTGCTCGGGGTCGGCGGGATCGAACTGGTCGTCGTCCTCGCTGATGCCCAGCCGGGTGCCGAGCGCGAGCCGCAGGTCGTTGAGCACCTGCAGCCAGCGCGTGGCGTCGACCGGGTCGCCGAGGTCGAGTTCGGTGCCGCCGGCCAGATCGGCGACGCAGGCCGCGATGCGCCCGATGCGCTCGTCGCGCAGCCCGGACTCCGTGAGCTCGCGGTAGGAGGCCGCGGCCGCCGCGTCGTCGGGGTGCGCCGACGGGTACAGCCGGGCGGTCACCGGGTCGGCGGGGTCCGCGCCGCGGACCGCGGTGTCGAGCTCGCCCAGCAGCGAGACGAGGATGTCGACCTCCACCGGGTCCAGGTGCAGTCGCACCCGCCCGCGCTTGTGCGAGACGTTCACGTCTGCTGTTCCAGCGTGGCCCAGAGCCCGTAGCCGTGCAGGGTGTTCACGTCGAGTTCCATGCGCTCGCGGGTGCCCGACGAGACGACCGCGCGGCCCTTCTGGTGCACGTCCATCATCAGCGTCTCGGCCTTGGCCTTCTCGTAGCCGAAGACGGTCATGAACACGTGCGTGACGTAGGACATCAGGTTGATCGGGTCGTTCCAGACGATGGTGATCCACGGCCGGTCGGGATCGGCGGACAGGTCGACGGCCGGCTCCTGCGTGCTCTCGCGCTGCGGCGCCAACGTGCCTGCCATCCGTCCATGGTGGCACGATCACCGACGTGCCTTCCGACCCGCGCCCGAGCGTCGACGTCCTCGGTCTGGGGCTGCTGCTGCTCGGCACCCTTGCCACGGTGGCGTCGCTGGCGTCGCTGCAGTGGTACTCGGTCGACTCGGCGGCTGACTCCGCCGGCGACGGCTTCTCCTTCGCCGACCTGCACGGCAACGCCGACCA
>CAZZZE010000372.1:0-3154 GCA_964658365.1 uncultured Jatrophihabitantaceae bacterium | reverse complement strand
CCGGCCTCCTCGGCGTAGGAGGTGTCGAGCGCCTCGACCGGGTAGTGGTGCCGCTCGGCCCAGCGGGCGTACATGCGCAGCAGCATCTCGGCGAAATCCGCGGCGTCCACCCCACCGGCTTCGGAGCGGATCGTCATCAGCGCCTCGCGGGCGTCGTACTCGCCGGAGAGCAGGGTGCGGACCTCGAGCAGGTCGATGGCCTTCTGCAGCGAGGTGACCTCGGCCTCGACCTCAGTGCGGGAGTCGGCGTCGTCCATCTCCTCCGCGAGGTCCCACAGGGTCTGGGCGTCGTCGACACGCCGGCGCAGGTCCTCGACCCGCTTGATCTCGCTCTGCACGTGCGAGAGCCGGGAGTTGATCTGCTGGGCGTTCTCGAGGTCGTCCCAGAGGTCGGGCTTGGACGCCTCGGTCTCGAGCGAATCGAGCTCGCGGCGCATGGCGGCGACGTCCACGACGGCCTCGATGCTGGCGAGGGTCGCGGACAGTTCCTTCAGATCAGCGGGGACGTCCACGACCGTTCAGCCTACGCGGAGCCGCCGGCCAGCCGTGCGAACTTGCGCCGTCGGGTGCGGGTCGACCGCCCGACGTTCGCGCCCCACCGGGTCGCGTGCACGAGGAAGCCTGCGCTGACGCAGCCCAACAGCACGATGATGACGAGCGGCGACCGGCCGAAGGGATGGAAGGAGGCGTTGCTCAGCAGCCCCGCGCCCGTGAAGCACAGCGCGGTGAGCAGGGCGACGCCCCGGTCGGCACCCGCGCGCCGTGCGGCGATGACCGCCAGGAAGGGCAGCGGCCAGATCAGGTACTGCTCGAGGACGAGCTTCTCGCACAGCAGCACGGCGACGAGTGCGATAGCTGCGTACGTCCAGATATCGGTGGCGCGGCGCACCGTCACGATCAGGCCGACGACCAGCAACACCGCCGCGATCTCCACGACCCGCAGCGTCGAGCGCGGCAGCGCGGGGTCCACCAGCCCCACCCAGGAGAGGTAGCCGGGCCGGCGCTCCATGTTGTAGACGACGGTGTCGTGCCACAGTGGCGCGAGAGACCGGTAATACGGCGCGGACACAGCCAGCGCCGGCACGGCCGCGATGGCCAGGAACTGGAGCCGTCCGTGCCGGACTCGTGCCAGGAACGCGGGCAGGGCCAGAACCGGGAACGACTTCATGGCCACCGCTGCGCCAAGGAGCAGGGCGGCCTGCCAGACGGCGGTCCGGTCGGTGCCGCGCTCGGCCTGGCTCAGACGCAGACACGCGGCGAGCAGCAGCGCGCAGGCCAGCGAGTCGAAGCGGCCGTAGTACGCGCTGTTGTAGATCACCAGCGGATTGCAGAAGAACACGGCGGCGGCGCCGACGGACGCGCGGTCTCCGGCTCCCAGCCCCTCGGCGATTTTCTTGATCAGCAGCGCGCACGCCACGTCGCCGGCCAGGATCGGCAGCTTGCCCAGGACGGTGAAGCTCGCCACGCCGTGCTGTGCCAGCCACTGGAAGGGCAGCTCGATGTCGAGAAACATCGGCAGGTAGGCGTACGGGCCACCGGGATAGTTCGGATGGTGACGGAACACGTCCTGCCCGTGCAGCGTCGCCCGGGTCGCCAGGTCCCAGACCTGGAAGTCCTGACCCCGCGTGATCGGAATCAGCGCCAGGCGGGCCAGTATCCCTGCGACCAGGACGATGGCCAGCGAACCGCCACCGTGCGTCGGACGGTCGAGCGTGACGTCGTAGCTGCCGACGTCGCGATCCAGCGTTGGCGTGCAGGTCATGTGCTGTGGTCCGTCCCTGCCTCGCATCCACCGCCGTCCTGCGTAACTTCGCGCCGGCCACCCGAACGGATTCACTCGGCCGGATGTCCGGTTTGTCCCCCGGCGCGACCGGGTAGCGAAGAAAGGTGATCGGACTGCTCACCTGCCTGGTTCTCGTCCTCACGGCCGGCCTCAGCGCCGAGCTCGTGCGGGCCTCCTGCCGACGTCGGCTGCTGACGCCCATCGCCGTCCGTTCCGAGTCACCGGTGCGGGTCGGCGAAGGCGCATAGCGGCCCATCTGCCAGGGTGAAGCGGTGCGGATCGCCACCTGGAATGTCAACTCCGTCGTCGCGCGGCTGCCGAAACTGCTGAGCTGGCTGGCCGAGGCGCAGCCGGACGTGCTGTGCCTGCAGGAGCTCAAGACGAGCGTCGAACAGTTCCCGGGCGACGAGATCGCGGCACTGGGATACGAGGTCGCGGTACACGGCACCGGGCGGTGGAACGGGGTCGGGATCCTCTCGCGGGTGGGTGTGCAGGACGTGCGCCGTGGCCTGCTCGACGAGCCCGGGTTCGTCCCCGAGGACGCCATGCTCGAGGCGCACGAGCCGCGGGCCATCGGCGCGACCTGCGGCGGGGTGCGGCTGTGGTCGCTCTACGTCCCCAACGGCCGCGAGGTGGGCCACCCGCACTACGACTACAAGCTGCAGTGGCTGGACGCGCTGACCGGCACCGTCCGCGCGGAGCTGCCGGACCACGAGCGGTTCGCGGTGCTCGGCGACTTCAACATCGCCCCCACCGACGACGACGTCTGGGATCCGGCTCTGTTCGCGACCTCGACGCACGTCACCCCGGCCGAGCGGGCCAAGCTCGCCGACCTGCGCGCGCTCGGCCTGGCCGACGTCGTGCCGCGGGCGATGAAGTACGACACGCCGTTCACCTACTGGGACTACCGCGCCGGCAGCTTCCACAAGAACCTCGGCATGCGCATCGATCTCGTGTACGCCTCGACGCGGCTGGCGGCGGCGGTCACCGACGCCTACGTCGACCGGGAGGCGCGCAAGGGCTCGGTGAAGGGCGGCAACGCGCCGTCTGACCACGCGCCGGTGGTCGTCGACCTCTCACTCGACTAGCAGGCGCACCGCGGTGATGGTCATGATCACCGCAACGAACGCGTCGAGGGTGGGGCGCTGGTCGACCTCGAGCCGGGCGCCGTCGTCGACGTGCGGTTGCACTGGCAGCAGTGGCGCGTCCACTCCACCCTGCTCGGCGAGGTGGCCGACGCGATCCGACAGGCCGCGGCGGTGACGCTGGTTCAGCCGGCGAGGTCGGCCAGGCGGGCGAGCAGGCCGGCGTAGGTGGCCTCGACGTCGCCCTCGGGCGCGGCCAGCAGCTGGGCCTGCGGGCGCTCGGCCA
>CAZZZE010000371.1:0-3162 GCA_964658365.1 uncultured Jatrophihabitantaceae bacterium | reverse complement strand
ACGCAGTCGGTGTCGTCGCCGATCACCCAGACGTTGTTGTCGACGTCCCACGTCCCGCCGTCGAGACTGAACGTTCCGCTGGTGACGGTGTGCTCGATTCTCGCTGCCACTAGAGCATCACCACCGAGCGCAGGACGTCGCCGTGGTGCATCTTCTCGAACGCCGCCTCGATGCCGTCGATGCCGATCTTCTCGGTGACGAACTTGTCGAGGGGGAACCGGCCCTGCTGGAACAGGTCGACGAGCATCGGGAAGTCGCGGCTGGGCAGGCAGTCGCCGTACCACGACGACTTCAGCGCACCGCCGCGGCCGAACACGTCGATCAGCGGCAGGTCGAGTGTCATCTCGGGGTCCGGCACGCCGACGAGCACGACCGTGCCGGCGAGGTCGCGGGCGTAGAACGCCTGCTTGTACGTCTCGGGGCGGCCAATGGCCTCGACCACGACATCGGCCCCGAAGCCGCCGGTGAGCTCCTGGACGGCCGCCACGACACCGTCGAGGTCGAGGCCCTTCGAGTTGATGGTGTGCGTGGCCCCGAACTCCTTGGCCGTCTCGAGCTTTCGGTCATCGATGTCGATCGCGATGATCGTGCTGGCCCCGACGAGTCTCGCGCCGGCGATGGCCGCGTCGCCGACGCCACCGCAGCCGATGACCGCGATGCTCTGCCCGCGCTTGATCGCGCCGGTGTTGACGGCCGCGCCGAAGCCCGCCATGACCCCGCAACCGAGCAGGCCGGCGGCCTCGGGGGCCGCGGCGGCGTCGACCTTGGTGCACTGGCCGGCGGCGACGAGGGTCTTCTCGGCGAACGCGCCGATGCCCAGGGCCGGCGACAGCTCGGTGCCGTCCTCGAGCGTCATCTTCTGCGTCGCGTTGTGGGTGTTGAAGCAGTACTGCGGCTCGCCGCGCTCGCACGCCCGGCACTCGCCGCAGACGGCGCGCCAGTTGAGGACGACGAAGTCGCCCGGCGCGACACCGGTGACGTCGGGCCCGACGGCCTCGACGACGCCGGCCGCCTCGTGGCCGAGCAGGAACGGGAACTCGTCGTTGATACTGCCTTCGCGGTAGTGCAGGTCGGTGTGGCAGACGCCGCACGCCTGGATCGCGACCAGTGCCTCGCCCGGGCCGGGGTCGGGGACGTTGATGGTGACGACCTCGACCGGCGCACCCTTGGCTCGCGCGATGACGCCCTTGACGCTGGTGCTCATGCCGTCACCTCGAAGGTGCCGACGATCGTCGCGCGGCCGAGGGTGTGGCTGAACAGGTTGAAGCCGAGGTAGGCGGGCGTCGCCTCCGCGGGGATGTCGAGGGTCGGCACGTCGACCGCGTGCACGACGACCCAGTAATGATGCGTGCCGTGCCCGGCAGGGGGTGCGGCGCCGACGTAGCCGGGTAGGCGGGCGTCGTTGTTCAACTGGACCGCGCCGTCGGGCAGGCCGGCCTTGCTCGCGTTGCCCGCGAGCTCGGTGACGTCGGCCGGGATGTTGAACACCGCCCAGTGCCAGAACCCGCTGGCCGTCGGTGCGTCGGGGTCGTACACCGTCACCGCGTAACTCTGCGTGCCCGCAGGTGCACCCGTCCAGGACAGCTGGGGGGACACGTCCGCACCACCTGCGCCCATGACACCCGACACCTGCGCGTTGTTCAGGCCGGCGCCGTCGGCGACGTCGGCGCTGGTCACCTCGAAGCTGGCGACCTGCGGCAGATCCTCGTACGGGTTACGGCTCACGGCGTACCTCCTGTTTCGCGGCGGTGCTTGCCCAGGGATTCTCTCTGGTCGCCCCGCCACCGAAACGAGCGGGTCAGCCCGCCTGCCGATGGCGCCGCGTGCGTCCGGTGCGGCGGTTCTCGCGACGCGTGGCGGCGGTGTCCTCGCTACTGCGCCCGGCGCCGTCGGCGCCACCGAGCCAACCCCGCAGCGCGGTGTAGATCGTGGCGTCGGCGAGCAGGTCGAAATGGTGCTTGCCGCCGCCGATGTGGTGCGTGCGCGCGGCGTCGAAGGGGATGGTGCGCGACGTGCCCCGGCCGTGCGCGCTGCTGTGCTGCACGAGCAGGTCCATCGCGAACAGCCCCTCGGTCGCGCGCGAGAGCGTCGCCGAGGCCATCGAGTAGGCGACGCCCGGGATGAGCGGCGCCTCGGTCACGCGGTTCTCGGGGTCGTCGGGATCCCACTGCAGCCAGTCGGCCTCGAGCATCGAGCCGTGCCGCAGGTCCTTGATGCCGACGCTGCGCTGGTTGATCAACCCGGCGACGGCCCGGGTCTCGGGCAGCCGCGCGAGGCGGTGCGTGCCCCAGTTGGCGAAGCGTTCGAGCGGGGCGCCGTGATGGGGGGTGCCGAGTCCGACGATGTGGCGCAGCAGCGCCGTCCACCGCTCGCCGGCCTCGTGGCCCTGGTGCGCGGCGCTGCGCGCGACCAGGCCGCCGAGCGAGTGTCCGACCAGCGCGATCTCGGTGACCTGCACCGGCCATTCCTCGACGAGGCCGGCCAGCAGCTCGGACAGCTCACGCCCGTTGGCCGAGATGTGCAGGCCGGTGTTGAAGTTGGCATAGAGGGGCGTCCACCCGTCGTCGTCGCGCAGCTTGCTGCCGTAGGTGACGGTGCGGTCGCCCCAGCGCTTGACCGCCGAGTACGACCAGCACAGGTCGGTCTCGCACAGCCCGTGCAGGAAGACGACGATGCGTCCGGTGACGCGGTCGTCAGCGTCGTGCGCGACGTTGGCCGGCAGCCGGCGCAGCGGCCCCGCGTGCAGGCGCAGGCGCATGTCGGGCGCCAGTGCCGGGTGCTCGACGGCGATCTGATCGCCCAGCACGCCGTTGATGGCGCCGATGGCCAGCCGCGCCCGGGGCCGGTCGTGCACCGATTCGTTCGTGCCGCGGCCGAGGACGTCGGCGACGAGGGCCGCGGCCGGCGGCCCGTAGGTCAGGCCCAACCTGGTGGAGGTGTAGGCGACGGACGTGATGCCGTCGTGCAGCAGCTTGGCCGGCCGGCCGGCCGTTCCCAGCAGGCCGAAGAGGCGTCCGGCGACGGCGACGTGGGTGTCGCGCACGGCAGTGGTGATGTCGCCCAGGGCGTGCCCGGCGAGGGCGCCGACGTCGCGGATCTCGTCCCTCCTCATGACTACACAGTGAACGACTGTGCACTGGAGCGCAAGAGCCGGAAGGGCGG
>CAZZZE010000370.1:0-3164 GCA_964658365.1 uncultured Jatrophihabitantaceae bacterium | reverse complement strand
TACGTCACCGGGTGGATGTACTGGCTGAACTGGGCGCTGACCGGCATCGCCGAGCTGTCGGCGGTCGCGCTGTACGTCCAGCACTACGTCGCCAGCATGCCGAAGTACCTGACCGTGCTCATCGCGCTGGCCGTGGTGCTCGGCATCAACCTCATGTCGGCCAAGGCGTTCGGCGAGTTCGAGTTCTGGGCCTCGATCCTCAAGGTCGGCGCCATCGTGATCTTCCTCGTCATCGCCCTGGTCGTGGTCATCGGTGGCGTGCACGTCGGCACCCACAAGGCAGGCTTCCAGAACCTCTGGCAGAACCCCGGCGGCTTCTGGCCGACGTCGAACGGCTTCACGTGGTACGGCCCGCTGCTCGTCATCTCGACGGTCGTCTTCGCCTACGCCGCGATCGAGATGGTCGGGGTGGCGGCCGGTGAGATGAAGGACTCCGACAACGAGGTGCCGAAGGCCGTCAACGCCGTCGTCTTCCGGATCGGCGTGTTCTACGTCGGCTCGATCCTGCTGCTGATCTGCATGCTGCCGACCGGCAACTACAAGGAGGGCACCAGCCCGTTCGTGTCGATCTTCGGCGCCATGGGCCTGGGCTGGATCGGCGACGTCGTCAACGGCATCCTGATCGTCGCCGCGTTGTCGAGCCTGAACTCAGGGCTGTACTCGACCGGCCGGGTGCTGCGCAGCCTGGGTGTCTCGAAGCAGGCGCCGAAGTTCACGCTGAAGATGAGCTCGCACGGAGTGCCGTGGGCCGGCATCGTCATGACCTCGGGCGTCTACGTGCTCGGTGCGGTCCTGAACATCCTCGACCCGAACGCGTTCGAGACCGCGCTCGAGGCGGCGTCGGTCGCGATCGTGTTCACCTGGGGCACGATCTTCGCCTGCCAGCTACGGCTGCGGCAGCTCGTGAACCGCGGCGTCATCCCGAAGAGCCCCTTCCAGATGCCCGGGGCTCCGTACACCAGCTACTTCGGCTTGGCGTTCCTCGCCCTCGTCATCGTCGGGATGGGCATCTCCGGCTGGCAGAGCTCGTCGCACTTCTGGAAGAAGACCGACTTCCTGGTGGTGGCCATCGGCATTCCGGTGCTGGTCGTGCTGCTGAGCGCGGGGTGGATGGCGGTGCGCAAGAACGTCGTCGAGAACACGAACAACCGGCTCAAGGCGGTCTGGTCGAACGACGGCCCGACCTACGAGGATGTCGAGGACGCCGACGACCTCGACCCGGACGACGCCTCGATCACTGCCTGACCCCCATCGCTGCGGCCGTCGAGGTGGTTCCACCCCGACGTCGTCATCCCAGGACGGTCGCGTCGTCGAGCACGAACGCGCGCCACGGGCGGTGCGGCCGGCGGCCGTGGCCCGGATCGACGCCGACGAGGCGCCCTCCGGGCACCGCCACCGACTCGTGCGCGGCGTCGAGGTCGACGGTGACGTGCTCGGCGACATCCGGGCCGCACGTCAACCTGCGCCGCCGCCAGTCGACGACGCCCGAGTGCCCGTGGATCTGGCTGAACGGCATCGGCGCGACGCCGTCGCCGGGCGCCGTGAGCCAGCCGGGCGCGAGTTCGGTCGCGGCGGCCGCCCACAACGGCCCGGCGCCGGGATCGGGGTCGCCGCCGCCGAGCATCTGGCCGGCGCGGAACAGGACGTCCTCGTGAGTTGCGATGAACGAGTTGATCGCCGCAGCAGCGTCCTGCGCTCGGGCCGGACGGTCGAGCGCCAGCCGCCAGTACCCCGCGGTCAGCCCGGCGTGGGTGACGAGGAAGTCCTCGCCCGTCGTCCGGACGGCCGCGGCGGCGCGCAGCCGGCCGGTCGTCCACCAGCGGCGCAGGGTGTCGACCGCACGATCGTCGATCCGCTCGGGCCAGCTGAACGCCGGTTCGCGCAGGTACTGCGCCTCGTGGTTGCCGGCCAGCTCTACCCACCGGTCGGGCTGCTCGCGCAGGTAGCGGTCGACGAGGGCCACGACGCCCTCCGGGTCGGGACCGCGGTGCACCAGGTCGCCCACCTGCACGACCTGCAGGTCGTCGGGCAGGCGGCCGGTGTGCTCGTCGGCGCCCAGCCGGCGCAGCTCGCCGATGAGCTCGGCCAGGTGGCCGGCAAGATCACCGATCACTGCCACGCGCGCCATCGGTCCACCCTGTCACGGCCGTGCGGTGCGATCCCTGCGGGTGCAAACGGGTAGAAGAGGGCTGTCCGGTGGCCCTGCAACCAGCAGGCACCCGGGTGATCCATCCGCGAGGTCCGCCCATGTCCCGGTCCATCGCCGGCCACGGGCAACGTGCTGGCCGGGCTCGCCACGCTGGCTGGGCACATCGAGCACCTGCCCGGCATGAAGCGGGGCGAGACGGATTCGACCCGCACCGACCGACCGGTCTGACGTCAGCCGGCCCGGCCCACCAGGACGACGGCCCGCTCGTCGTCGACGACGCGGGCGTCGCGGCGGACGAGCCCCCACGCCGGGGTCGCGGCGAGCAGGCTGGCGATCCGGACGTCCTGTGCCGGGCCGGCGATCTGCAACAGCAGCTGGCCGGTCTCGGTGAGGTGGGCGGCGGCGACGTCGAGGCAGGCGCGGACGAGGTCCAGGCCGTCCGTACCGCCGTCGATGGCAGTGACCGGATCGTCGGGCCAGCGCTCGACGTCGGCCGTGGGCAGGTACGGCGGGTCGGCGACGATGATCGGGAAGCGCTCGTCGGGACGCACGCCGTCCTGCAGACGCACGCAGCGGACCTCGACGCGTGCCGAACGCCCGGCCCGCTCGGCGTTGCCGCGCGCGTAGTGCGCGGCCACGTCGCTGGCCTCGATCTGCACGAGATCGCGATCGGCCAGCACCGCGGCGGCCAGACCGATGTGCCCGGCGCCCGCGCACAGCTCCAGGATCGGCCCAGGGGCGGCGGATCCGGCGAGCTCGGCCGCCCACCGGCTCTGCTCCAGCGTCCACAGCCGCGGGACCAGGACCCGCTCGTCGTAGGCGATGGTGAGCGGTCCGAACTGGCTTTCCGGCACGGCGTTGAATGTTACGGGAAGTTTTCCGAACGCCGGATCGGGGCACCACCTGTCTAGGTCCAAACCACGGGGCCGGAGTTGGACAACAGGCAACGCCCACCGGCGTGCCGCCCAGGAGAGAGCATCGTGTTCCTGCCGAACCCGCGCGGCCCGATCAGCGC
>CAZZZE010000369.1:0-3166 GCA_964658365.1 uncultured Jatrophihabitantaceae bacterium | reverse complement strand
GATCGCGCAGTGGCAGGAGATGATCGACGACCCGGAGGGCCGCATCGGGCGCCCGCGCCAGCTCTACACCGGTTCGCCCGAGCGGTCGTTCGTGGAGATCGAGAAGCGCTGATCGGCCGGCGAGGGAACCGGGCGCGTGCCCGCTGACGAAGTACCGGGTGTGGAGGCAGCACTCGGCGACATCGGCGAACGCCTGAACCAGGGCGACCCGGCTGCGCTCGAGGACGCCTACCGCTCGCTGGGTCCGCTCGTAATGTCCTACCTCGGGCGCTATGTCCCGCAGCCCGACATCGAAGACGTCATGCAGCGCGTCTTCTACGAGCTGTGGCGGGTGCACGAGCGCTACGACCCGAACCAGTCATTGCGCGGCTGGGTGCTCGGTATCGCCCGCAAGCGGGCCATCGATCATCTGCGCAAGCGCCGAGACGTCGTAGTCCCGCTGGATTCCATGCGCGAGATCACCGGCGACGACGGGCGCGAGGTCGCCGAGCGCCTGGTCTGGGCCGACGAGGTCCGCGGTGCGTTGGACTCGCTGCCGCAGCTGCAGCGAGAGGTGATCGAGTTGGCGTACTTCGACGGGTACACCCAGACCGAGATCGCGCGTGCCCTGGACATTCCGCTCGGCACCGTCAAGACCCGTACGTCGCGCGGACTGCAACGTCTTGCCGGCTTGCTCGAAAATCCGCGAGGTATCCGATGAGCAACCACATCACCGAGGACATCCCCCGTCTGCTAACCGGCGAGGCGAACCGCGACGTCGTGCTGAGCGCCGCCGAGCACCTGCGCTCGTGCCCGGACTGCCAGCAGGAACTCGTCTCCGCGGTCGTCGCCCACGCCTCGCTGACCTCGGCACACCGCTTCGCACCCGAGGTCGTCTCGCCGCCGAGCGCCGACGACGAGCGGCACCCCGACGGACCGTCGGGTGACGCGGGTCCCGCGCTGCCGCCGATGACCAGCATGTTCGAACAGATCCGCGTGGAGGCCGAGCAGACCACCCGTCACGCGCAGGCCGCACCCAAGCGGCGCCGGCTCGTCGCGGTGGCCGCGGCGGCGGTGATCCTCGTCGGCGGCGGCGCCGCGATCGCCGAGGTCGCTACGTCGTCGTCGTCCACGTCGAACCAGCACAGCGTCGCGCTGACCGCGTTCGACCAGGGCCACACCGCCGCGAAGGTCACCATCGTCGGCAACCGCAAGGTCAGCATCGACGCCCGCAAGCTGCCCCGCCTGGACTCCAACCACGTCTACGAGCTGTGGATGACCGACAGCGCGCGTCGGCACATGCAGAGCGTCGGGGTACTCGCCAACGACAACACAGCGGATTTCACCGTCTCGCCGAAGTCGCTGACCCACTACGACAACTTCGAGGTCAGCGTCCAGCGCACGAACCAGACGCAGTACAGCAACATCAGCGTGCTGCGGGGCTCCTACCGCTGATCCGTCTCGCTACGGCGCGTAGGCGGACATCACTGTGCGTAACGGTTGCCCGCGGACGGCCTACTACTCCGGGGCGTCTACGCCCTTCAGGCCGGCCAGGCGCGCTTCGAGGGTGCCGAGCACGGCCTCGTTCTCCTCGATGTTGGTCAGGGCGGCGGCGGTGTCCTCGGGGTCGACCGCTCCGAGACCCTGCCCGCCGACCTGCTGACGGATCTCGTCGTTGGTGCGGCGCAGCTCGGCGATCTCGTTCTCGAGGTCGGTGACCTCGGACTGGTCGGGCACGGTGTTCCTCTCGTCGGGCGGGTGTTGCCTGCGGTCCGACGCTAGCTGGTCGCGGCCTTCTTCACGCGCGGCGGGAGGGGGAAGAACATGCTGGTCCGCGCGGCGTAGTCGTCCCAGCCGGCGCGCGTGCTCATCGACTTCTCGAGGATCCGCGCGCCGGAACCGATCGTCAGCAGCAACGTCATGACGATCGGCGAGAACACGGTCGCCACGCCCGGCAGCGCGTCGGCCGCGACGAGGAAGATGCCCCACCAGACGCAGGCGTCGCCGAAATAGTTCGGGTGTCGGGTGTAGCGCCACAGGCCGGTGTCGATGAGCGTGCCCTTGTTCGCGGGGTCGGCGCGAAACGCCGACATCTGCGCGTCACCGACGGTCTCGAAGAACAACCCGACCGCCCACACCGCGACACCGAGCCAGGCCAGGACGCCGACCGACGAGCGCTCGAAGCCGCCGACCAGGATCGGCGCCGAGATGAGGTACGCCAGGACGCCCTGCAGCAGATAGATGTGCGTCAGGGCGTAGACGTCGCCGTTGCCCGGCTGCTTGTCGAGCAACTCCTCGTACCGGGGGTCCTCGGGCTTGCCGATCGAGCGCCTGCCCGTGTACCAGGCCAGCCGCAGCCCCCAGATGGTCGGCAGCGCGAGCAGCAGCCAGCGCCGGGTGTCGTCACCGTTGGAGCGCACGGCCATGACGACCGCGGCGGTGACGAACAGCAGCCCCCACGTCGTGTCGATGACGCTGTGCTTGCCGGCGATCTTGGACACGACGAAGGTCGCCAGCAGCACGACGACCATCGCGCCACCGGCCAAGGCCAGCGTGCCGGCCCAGGCGGAGCTGTCGAAGGAACTCATGTGCGAAAGCTAGCCGACCGCCCAGGGTCGGGTCGCCGGCATGGTGCTGAGGCCGTCGGCGGTGGGCCGGACGGCCAGGAACTGGTCGACGCCCATACGGCCCTCCTCGAAGGTGAGCATGCCGCCGACGAGGTAGAGCCGCCAGACCCGTGCGACCTCCTCGTTCTGCAGCGCGACGAACTCGTCCCACCGTGACTCGAAGGTGTCGAGCCAGTGCCGGACGGTGGTGACGTAGTGCTCGCGCATCGCCTCGACATCGCGGACCTCGAAACCGCCGTTGACGAGGTGACGCATCGTCTGCCAGACCGGGCGCATGTGCATGTCGGGCGCGATGTAGGACTCGATGAACGCGCCACCGCCCGGAGCGGTGTTCTCGTGCCGTGACATCTGCTGCAGCAGCAGCCGGCCGGTGGGCTTGAGGGCGTCGTACATGATCTTGACGTACTCGGGGTAGTTCCCCTCGCCGACGTGCTCGCCCATCTCGATGGAGGTCACCGCGTCGTAGCGTTCGCCGCCGGACGCGAAGTCCCGGTAGTCCTGCAACCGCACCTCGACCCGATCGGCGAGGCCGCGGTCGGCGATGCGCTTGGTGATGAAGT
>CAZZZE010000368.1:0-3199 GCA_964658365.1 uncultured Jatrophihabitantaceae bacterium | reverse complement strand
AGCTCGGTCGAGTAGTTGACCGTGTTCGTGGCCCGGCGCATGTACGCGCGCCAGGCGTCGGAGCCCGACTCGCGGCCGCCGCCGGTCTCCTTCTCGCCGCCGAACGCGCCGCCGATCTCGGCGCCGGACGGGCCGATGTTGACATTCGCGATGCCGCAGTCCGACCCGTCGGAGCTGAGGAAGCGCTCCGCCTCGCGGACGTCGAGGGTGAAGATCGACGACGACAGCCCCTGCGGCACCTCGTTGTGCATCGCCAGCGCGTCCTCGAAGTCCGAGTACGTCAGGACGTAGAGGATCGGCGCGAAGGTCTCGGCCCGCACGATCTCGCTCTGCGTGGGCATGCGGATGATCGTCGGCCGGACGTAGTACGCGTCGGGTGCGGCGTCGGCGAGCACCCGCTCCCCGCCGACCAGTACCTCGCCGCCGTTGGCGACGGCCTTCTCGATCGCCTCGGCGTACCCGCGGTAGGACGCCTCGTCGACCAGCGGGCCGACGAGCGTGCCGTCGGCCAACGGCGAGCCGATGGGCAACGTCTCGTAGGCGTTCGCCAACCGCCGGCACAACTCATCGGCGATCGACTCGTGCACGATCACCCGGCGCAGGCTGGTGCACCGCTGGCCGGCCGTCCCCGCGGCCGAGAACACCACGCCGCGGACGGTGAGGTCGAGGTCGGCCGACGGTGCGACGACCGCGGCGTTGTTGCCGCCGAGCTCGAGCAGCAGCTTGCCGAATCGGGCCGCGACCCGTGGTGCCACTGCGCGGCCCATGCGCGTCGAGCCGGTGGCGCTGAGCAGGGCCACGCGCGGGTCGTCGACCAGCGCCTCGCCGACGTCGGCCCGGCCGAGCACGACCGACGAGACGGCCTCCGGCGCCCCGACCCGGCGGGCGGCCTCGGCGAGCAGGGCCTGGCAGGCCAACGCGGTGAGCAGCGTCTTCTCCGACGGCTTCCACACGACGGCGTCGCCGCACACGAGGGCGAGCGCGGCGTTCCACGACCAGACCGCGACCGGGAAGTTGAAGGCGCTGATGATGCCGACGACCCCGAGCGGGTGCCACTGCTCCATCATCCGGTGGCCCGGCCGCTCTGAGGCGATGGTCAGCCCGGTGAGCTGGCGCGACAGGCCGACGGCGAGATCGCAGATGTCGATCATCTCCTGCACCTCGCCGAGGCCCTCGGAGCGGATCTTGCCGGCCTCGATCGAGACCAGCGCGCCGAGGTCGTCCTTGTGTTCCCGCAGCAGCAGGCCGAGCTCGCGCACGAGCTGGCCACGCACCGGGGCGGGCACGGTGCGCCAGGCGAGGAAGGCGTCCTGGGCGGCGGTGACGGTGGCTGCGACATCGGCCGCGGAGTGCGCCGCGAGCCGGCCCAGCTCGCCGCCGGTGATCGGGCTGCGGGCAACGAGGTCGCCGGCTGCGGGTCCGGACGCAGCGCCGAGCGCCGGGACGCCGAGGCGGTCGAGGACGGCGGCCGTTTCGGCGGCCAGGGCGTCGTGGGCGGGCAGGTTCATCGGGCTCTCCTTCACTTATGTCTGGTCAGGGTATGCCGTAAGTTGAACTGATGACCAGCAGGGCAGCGGACATCCCGCTCGACGTCGCCCGGTTGCGCCTGCTGCGCGAGGTAGGCCTGCGCGGCTCGATCGCCGCCGCGGCGCGCGCGGTGGGCCTGACCGCCTCTGCGGTCTCCCAGCAGCTGGCCCTGCTCGAACGCGAGACCGGTGCGGCGCTGATCGACCGCTCGCCTCGCGGGGTCGTGCTCACCGGCGCCGGGCATGCGCTGTCGGTGCGGGCCGGCGAGGTGCTCGACCTGCTCGCCGCGACCCGCGCCGACCTCGAGCGGCTGTCCGGCTCGCTGGGCGGGCCGGTGTCGGTGGCCTCGGTGGCGAGCGCGGCGGCCACCGTCGTGTCGAGCGCGGTCGGTGAGCTGCGCGAGCGGCATCCCCAGGTGACGGTCTCGGTCACCTCCGCCGAACCCGAGCGGGGCCTCGGCCTGCTGCTCGCCGGCGACGTCGATCTCGCCGTCGTCGACGAGTACGACTACGTTCCGCTCGCACTGCCCGAGAGCGCGCTCGTGCGCGAGCTGTGCACCGAACCGCTGGTGGTGGTGCGCCCGTCCGGCCCGCGCCGCCGCGCGGCGCCCGCCATCGCCGAGCTCGCCGACGAGACCTGGGTGATGCCGCCGGAGGACGCAGCGTGCGGGCGCGCCGTGCGGGCGGCCTGCCGGACCGCCGGCTTCGAGCCGCAGGTGCGCTGGGAGACCGACGACATGCTGCTGCTGGTCCGCGCCGTTGCCGCCGGGCACGGCATCGCCGTGTTGCCGCGCCGCTCGGTCGCGGTCGACGCGGCCGCCGTGCAGGTGCAACGGCTGCGCGAGCCGGCCCTGACCCGGCGACTGCTCGCCGTGGCCCGCTCCAGCGTGGCCGACCGCCCCGTCGTCGCCGCCGTGCTCGACGCCCTTGCCCGCGCCGCCGCGGACTGATTGCCGCTCGTCGCGCGCACCGAATCCGGACAGACCGGGCGAGTTTTCACAATGCTCGGCGTGTCGCACTTGAAATAGCAGTGTCCTGGGTTGACGAACCCTAACGACACACGTGTAATTTGAACGATGTCATTACTTGACCACCCCCGGAGGACGTCGTGACGGAACTGACCGACACCGTTGACGGCGAGTTGCTCGCCGACATCTTCGGCCTCCCGGAGGAGGCCAGCTGGCAGGAGCGGTCGCTCTGCGCGCAGACCGATCCCGAGGCCTTCTTCCCCGAGAAGGGTGGCTCCACCCGCGAGGCGAAGAAGATCTGCACCGGGTGCGAGGTGCGCAGCGAGTGCCTCGAGTACGCCCTCGAGAACGACGAGCGCTTCGGCATCTGGGGCGGGCTGTCCGAGCGCGAGCGGCGCCGCCTCAAGCGTCGCGTCGTCTGAGCGGCGCAGCCACTCAGTCGAACTCGTCGAGCTCCTTGCCCAGGAACTCGGCCGCCAGATCGACCACGACCATGAACACCAGGTCAGCGCGATCGTCCTCGTCGACCGCGCGGGCCTCGATCGGGCGTCGGTAGACCACGATCACCGGCTGCGCGATCTCGGGCAGGCCATCACGGAACAGCCGCCCGAGCGGCACCCCTCGATCGAGCACCACGTCGGGTGCGAACTCCAGATTGGCCTCCGCCGCCGGCACGTCCTCGACCGCGAACTCGAGCGCCGACAG
>CAZZZE010000367.1:0-3200 GCA_964658365.1 uncultured Jatrophihabitantaceae bacterium | reverse complement strand
CGTCTCGACCACTGCAGTGGCGCCGTGCTTGGCCGCGGTGTACCCGGCGCCGCCCTCGTAGACGAGGTGCCCGGCGATCGACCCGACGACGACCACGTGCCCGCCGCCGCCCGCCTCGATCGCCGGCAGCAACGCCTTCGTCACCCGCAGCACGCCCAGCACGTTGGTCTCGTACATCTGGCGCCAGTCGTCCGGGTCGGCGTCGGCGATCCACTCGGTGCCCAGTGCGCCGCCGGCGTTGTTCACCAGCACGGCCACGTCGTCGAGCGAGTCGGCGAGCTCGGCCACCGACTCGGCCGAGGTGACGTCGAGCGTGACCGCCCGGATGTTCGGGACGGACGCGGCCAGCTCGTCGAGGCGATCGCGCCGCCGCGCCGCGGCCACGACGTCGTAGCCCTCGTCCGCCAGCCGCCGTGCGGTGGCCGCCCCGATCCCG
This sequence comes from uncultured Jatrophihabitantaceae bacterium, assembly GCA_964658365.1. Taxonomy (GTDB): domain Bacteria; phylum Actinomycetota; class Actinomycetes; order Mycobacteriales; family Jatrophihabitantaceae; genus Jatrophihabitans. Next base: position 2,764 of record CAZZZE010000367.1, on the reverse strand, counting down.
CTGCTGGCTCCGGTGACGACTGCTGTTCCCCGCGACATGCCCGTGATTCTGCCCGGCGGTGGTCCTCGGGCATGATGCGCATGGGATTTATTCGGTTGCGTCACGCGTTCGATCACCGGGATCACCGAAGGAAGGGGAGATGTGGGGCTGCACCGCGTGGCGATGCTCAGCGTGCACACCTCGCCCCTCGACGCGCCGGGCGGCGGCGACGCCGGTGGCCTGAACGTCTACGTCGTCGAGACCGCCAAGCGCCTTGCCGAGGCCGGCGTCGAGATCGAGATCTTCACCCGGGCGACGTCGAGCGACCAGCCCGCGGAGCAGCCGCTCTGCGCGGGCGTCACCGTCCGGCACGTCACCGCCGGTCCCTTCGAGGGGCTCGCCAAGAACGATCTGCCCGCCCAGCTGTGCGCCTTCACCGCCGGCGTTATGCGTGCCGAGGCGCGGCACGAGCCGGGTCACTACGACCTCATCCACTCGCACTACTGGCTGTCGGGGCAGGTGGGCTGGCTCGCCCGCGAGCGCTGGGGCGTGCCGCTGGTGCACTCCGCCCATACGCTCGCCAAGGTCAAGAACGCGCTGCTGGCCGACGGTGACGAGCCCGAACCGCGGGCCCGGGTGATCGGCGAGGAGCAAGTCGTCGCCGAGTCCGACCGCCTCATCGCCTCCACTGCCGACGAGGCCGCGCAACTGGTCGAGCTCTACGGCGCCGACCCGCGCCGCGTGCGCACCATCGCCCCCGGCGTCGACCTCGAGAACTTCGTTCCCGGCTCGCCCGCCGCCGCCCGGCGCCGTCTCGGCCTGCGCCCGGATGCGCTGACGCTGCTGTTCGTCGGGCGCATCCAACCGTTGAAGGCGCCGGACGTGCTGCTGCGCGCAGCCGCGGTCGTCAACGCCGATCCCGAGCTGGCCGGCCGGCTGCAGGTCGTCGTGCTCGGCGCGCCCAGCGGCACCGGGTTGGAACGACCGCGCCATCTCGAGGTGCTGCGCGACGAGCTCGGGCTCGCCGGCGTCGTCGAGTTCCGGCCACCGGCCTCGCGCACGGTCGTCGCCGACTATTACCGCGCCGCCGACCTCACCGTGGTCCCGAGCCACAACGAGTCCTTCGGGCTCGTGGCCCTCGAGTCGCAGGCGTGCGGGACGCCGGTCGTGGCCGCCGCGGTCGGCGGCCTGCCCACCGCGGTCGCCGACGACGTGTCGGGCGTGCTCGTCGACGGGCACGACCCCGAGCAGTGGGCGAAGGTGCTCACCGACCTGCTGCGCACCCCCGACCTCCTGCGCCGCCTGGCCGGTGGCGCCCGCGGCCACGCCGAACGCTTCTCCTGGAGCCGGACCGCCGACGGCCTGCACGTGGCCTACCGCGAGGCCGTCGCCGACCTCGCTGCGTCCCGAAAGGTGGTCGTCCACCCATGACGTCCGTGCCCGACATCATCGACGCCACGCTGCGCGAGTTGGAACTCGAGTGGGAACGCGTCGACGACGCCACCTTTGCCGTCGCGCTGCCCGGCGAGAAGCGGCTCAAGACGGCCTGCCTGCTCACCGTGGGTGCGCACGCCCTGCACATCGAGGCGTTCGTCATGCGCGCGCCGGAGGAGAACCGCGAGCGCGTCTACAGCTGGCTGCTGCAGCGCAACGCCCGCATGTACGGCGTCTCGTGGTCGATCGACAGCACCGGCGACGTCTACCTCACCGGCCGCGTCCCGCTCGGCGGCATCAGCGCCGACGAGCTCGACCGGCTCTTCGGGGCCGTCCTCGAGTACTCCGACGGCTCGTTCAACCTGCTGCTCGAGATGGGCTTCGGCTCATCGATCAAGCGCGAGTGGGCGTGGCGGGTCAAGAACGACGAGCCGCTGCACAACCTGATGGCCTTCAAGGACTTCGCGCAGCGCCCGTAACCGCTGATTCGCTCAGCAACGGCAACTGATCATTTTGGCGCAGACCCTCAACCCGAGCCGCGACGTGCCGATCAAGGACGGAACAGGTCCTTGACCGGCCGAGCGATTCGGGAGCACCCATGCAGAGCTTGCTGTACCTCGTCGTCGTCGCCACCGCGATCTGCGTCGCGCTCGACGCGAGCCGGCTCAACGCCCGGCGCGGTGCCCTGGGCGGCGGCCTGCTGGACATGGGCCCGGCAGGGTGGTTCTTCGCGTGCCTGCTGCTGTGGATCGTCACTCTGCCGTGCTACCTCGCGGTACGACCCAGGCTGGAACGCCGGGCCAGGGCGCTGGCGACGCACCCGCAGTTCGCCGGTTCGGTCTACGGCCAGCAGCACCCGCCGGGGACTGCCCACGGCGGTCACGTCGTCGCGCCCCGTCAGCCGCAGTGGTCACCGCAGCCCGCGCCAGCCGCCCAGGTCCCGGCCGGCCCGCCGCCGGGCTATTACCCGGACCCGGAACGCCGCTCCGAGCTGATGCGCTGGTGGGACGGCAGCAACTGGGCCTGAGACGTACGCCGGGGGCATCGCTGGCAGGATGGCGGCATGGCAACGCTCGTTCTGCTCCGTCACGGCGAGAGCGACTGGAACAACAAGAACCTGTTCACCGGCTGGGTGGATGTCGACCTCACCGAGAACGGTGTAGCCGAGGGCCGGCGCGGCGGGCAGCTGCTGGTCGAGCACGGCTTGCTGCCCGACGTCGTGCACACCTCGCTGCTGCGCCGCGCCATCCGCACCGCGCAGCTCGCGCTGGACGCGGCCGACCGGCACTGGATCCCGGTGCGCCGGTCGTGGCGGCTCAACGAACGGCATTACGGCGCGCTGCAGGGCAAG
>CAZZZE010000366.1:0-3201 GCA_964658365.1 uncultured Jatrophihabitantaceae bacterium | reverse complement strand
CCACGCCGAAGACCCAGACCCAACACCGCCCACCACCTCCCCGACATCGACTTCGGCGGGTGACGCGCCGCGGTGTGCGAGCCGGGACTTGGCCAGAGCGGCCGAGTCGGCTTAGGTGGGCGGATCCGCTTCGTCCGTTACGGAAGGTTCCGCCGATGACTCGTCCGTCCATCCTCCCGGCCCGTCTGCGCACGCTGCCGACGCGGGTCACCGCCGCCGTTGCCGTGCTCGGCGTCGCCGGGCTGGTCGCCGCCGGCACCGCCGGTGCCTACGGCTCACACGGCGGCCCGGCCGTGCCGGCTCCCCCGACCAACCCGACCCGCGCCGACCAGATCCAGAACATCGACCAGGTCAAGACCGCCATTAAGGCCTACTACGGCGACAGCACCACTCCCCTTCCCGGCGCACCTGCGGTCGATCCGGTGGCCGGCGACAGCGGCGACGTCACGCTGCACTACCCGTCGGTCGGCAGCGCCTACGACAGGGAGCTGGGTCGGATCACCCGTACCGCGGCGACGTACCTGGCCCACCCGGGGAAGCACCGCGCGAAGGGCAAGAAGGCGATCGTGCTCGACGTCGACGACACGACGCTGAACACCTACAACTACGAGGTCTACTCCAACTTCGTCTACAACCCGACGCAGAACGCCGCCTTCGTCAACAGCGCTGCCTTCCCCGCGGTCTTCCACATGGTGCAGCTGGCCACGAAGGCCAAGGCCGAGGGCTACACGGTCTTCTTCCTGACCGGTCGCGGCGAGGCCCAGCGCGCCGGTACCGAAGCCAACCTGACCGAGGTGGGCTACCCGGTGGTCGACAGCCAGGTCTACCTCAAGGACCTCACCAAGCCGATTTACGCCTCATGCTACGTCGCGGTGCCCACCCCGACCGATCCGACGTGCACGACGATCCAGTACAAGTCATTGACGCGCCGCTACATCGAGTCACTCGGCTACGACATCACGGCGAACTTCGGTGACCAGTACAGCGATCTCAAGGGCGGCTACGCCGACCGGACGTTCAAGCTGCCCAACCCGATGTACTACCTGCCCTAGCGGTCAGTCGGCGACGTCGGCGGTGGCCCGGGCCGGGATCGCCGCCGACTCGCTGGTGTCGCGCGGCAGGTCGATGCGCAGCGACAGTCCGCCGAACGGCGGCGCGGCCGCGGTGAGCTTGCCTCCGTGGGCCTCGACGATCAGCTTGACGATGGCCAGGCCCAGGCCGGCACCGCGGGTGGCGGTGCGCAACCGGCCGCCGCGGCGGAAGGGCTCGAAGAGCCGGTCGACGTCGTCGGAGGAGATCACCGCACCGCCGTTGGCGACGTGCAGCCAGGCCTTCGTCGCCGACTGCCCGGTGGTGATGCGCAGCCAGCCGTCCGGGACGTTGTGCCGGATGCCGTTCTCGACCAGGTTGCCGATCAACCGTTCGAGCAGGCGGGGATCGCCGACCACCGAGGCCGAGTCGACCTCGGTCTCGATGCGGATGCCCTTCGCGTCGGCCTCGGTCGCCACCGCGTTCATCGCCGAGGGCACCAGCCAGGCGAGGTCGACCGGTTCGGTGACCTCGAGCCCGCGCCCGCCGACGGCCTGCAGCCGGGCCAGGGTCAGCAGCGAGGTGACGAGGCGCTGCGCGCGCTCGGTGGCGTCGGCCACGACGCTGCCCATCCGGCGCAGCTCGGTGGCGTCGGCGTCGGGATCGCTGAGCGTCACCTCGAGCTCGGTGCGGATCACCGACAGCGGGGTGCGCAGCTCGTGGCTGGCGTTGGCGACGAACAGCTTCTGGCTGTCGAAGGCGGCATCGAGGCGGCCGAGCATGTCGTCGAAGGTGTCGGCGAGCTCGCGCAGCTCGTCCTCGGGGCCGCCGAGGTTGATGCGCTGATCGAGGTTGTCGGTCGACAGCGCCCTGGCCGTGGCGGTGAGCTTGGCGATCGGGCGCAACGACTGGCGCGCGAGCATGTAACCGCCGATGGTCCCGACCAGCACGATGATCGCGAAGAACAGCAAGCCGGTCGTGAACAGGTAGTGCGTGGCGTCCTGGCGGGCCTGGTCGAGGTAGCTCGACCCGTCGACCTTGGTGTAGGTGGGCCTGCCGTCCGGGCCCTGCGGCCCGCGCCGGTAGAGGTTGTCGGTGTTGATGGAGCCAGGAGATATCGCCTGGTTCAGCAGGATCACGCTCGTGGCGAGCAGTGACACGCCGACCATGACGACAAGTCCGCCGTACAGCAGCGCCATGCGTACGCGCAGCGTAGGGCGGAAAAAGCTCACTGGCGTGGCCCGGCTCCTTCGCTACCCCCGCTGAGGACGGCGGGATCGATGCGGTAGCCCGACCCGACGACGGTGTCGATGATGGCGGGCTCCCCCAGCTTGCGGCGCAACGTCATCATCGTCACCCGCACCGTGGTGGTGAACGGGTCGGCGTTCTCGTCCCACACGCGGTCGAGCAGTTCCTCGCTGCTGACGACGGCGCCCTGCGCGGTCATCAGCGTCTCGAGCACCCCGAACTCCTTGCGGGTGAGGTCGACCAGCTCGCCGTGCCGGCTGACCGTGCGCTTGGACGAGTCGAGCTCGATGTCGCCGGCCTGCAGCACCGGCGGCGCGGCCGGCGTCGTGCGCCGGCCCAGCGCGCGCACCCGCGCCACGAGCTCCTGGAACGCGAAGGGCTTGGCGAGGTAGTCGTCGGCGCCCAGGCCGAGCCCGGTGACCTTGTCCTCGACGGTGCCGCTGGCGGTCAGCATCATGACGCGGGTCAGGATGTCCTCGTCACGCAACCGCCGGCAGATCTCGTCGCCCGAGAGGCCCGGCAGGTCACGGTCGAGCACCACGACGTCGTACCGGGTCAGCGCAGCCTTGCGGTAGCCGTCGTCGCCATCGGTTGCGACATCGACCGCCATGCCTTCCCGGCGTAGCCCGCGGGCCACCGCCTCGGCCAGCTGAACTTCGTCCTCCACAACAAGGATGCGCATGAACCTGTCCTCCCCCGTTACCCTGCGTTACTGCTGGTCGGGGTCGCCGTGACGCGCAGTAACACCTTGCGCGTGCGAAGATCCGACGCCGCCGTCGACTGCTTCCGGATTCGAGTGGGTGGCCGCCCACTCGACAATGCGCCGCCCGATGTTCTGGGCGGTCAGCCCGACCGTCGCCTTCACGCCGGCCACGCTGTCGTGCTCCAGGAAACGTACAGGTATGCCGATCTCGCGTGTGGGAC
>CAZZZE010000365.1:0-3210 GCA_964658365.1 uncultured Jatrophihabitantaceae bacterium | reverse complement strand
GTACCCCCGTTCCCGACCACGTCCGACCCGGCCGCGCAGCTGGTGCAGCTGCGAGACACCGAACCGGTCGGCGTCGAGGATCACCATGACCGTGGCGTTGGGGACGTCGACGCCCACCTCGATGACGGTCGTGGCGACCAGCACGTCGCTGCGGCCGGCCGCGAAGTCGGTCATGACGCGGTCCTTGTCGTCGGGGGGCAACCGGCCGTGCAGGACCTCGAGCCGCAGGCCCGCCAGCGGGCCCTCGGCCAGCATGGGTGCGACGTCGTGGACTGCGATCGGCGGCCGGCGCGCGGTTGTCGGCTCGTCGATGTCGTCCGGTGCTTCGTCGTCGGCCGGCTCGCCGTCGCCGATCCGCGGGGCGACGACGTAGGCCTGCCGACCGGCCGCGACCTCCTCGCGGATGCGCTGCCAGACCCGGTCGAGCCAGCCGGGCTTCTCGGCCGCGGGCACGACGGTGGTGGTGATCGGGGCGCGGCCGGCCGGGAGCTCGGCCAGCGTCGACGTCTCGAGGTCGCCGAAGACGGTCATGGCCACGGTGCGTGGGATGGGCGTGGCCGTCATGACCAGGGCGTGCGGTGGCTGGGCGGCCTTGCCGCGCAGGGCGTCGCGTTGCTCGACGCCGAAGCGGTGCTGCTCGTCGACGACCACGAGCCCGAGGTCGGCGAACTGCACGTGCTCCTGGATCAGCGCATGGGTGCCGATGACGATGCCCGCCGCTCCCCCGGCCGCCTCGAGCAGCGCCCGCTTGCGGGCCGCGGCGGGCAACGAGCCGGTGAGCAGGGTGACGCGGGTGCCGTCGTCGGCCCCGCCGAGCTGCCCGCCGTGCGCGAGCGGGCCGAGCATGGCCTCGACGGTGCGCGCGTGCTGCGCGGCCAGCACCTCGGTAGGTGCCAGCAGCGCGGCCTGCCCGCCGGCGTCGACGACCTGCAGCATCGCCCGCAGCGCGACGACCGTCTTGCCCGAGCCGACCTCGCCCTGCAGCAGCCGGTGCATGGGGTGCGCCGTGCCCAGTTCGCGCGCGACCTCGTCGCCGACGCTGCGCTGACCGGCAGTCAGCTCGAACGGCAGCCGCTCGTCGAAGGCAGCGAGCAGGCCCCCGGCCCGCGCCGGCCGCGGCACCGCCGGGTTCTGCGCGGCGGCGTGCCTGCGTTGGGCCAGCGCCAGTTGCACGCCGAGCGCCTCGTCCCAGGCGAGCCGCGTGCGGGCCGCGCCCCACTGCGCCCGGTCGGCGGGCTCGTGCATGGCGCGGATCGCGGTGTCGAGGTCCAGCAGCCCGCGGCGAGCGCGGACCTCGGCGTCGATCGGGTCGGGCACCGGGTCGAGCATCAGCAGCACGTGGCGCACGGACTCGGAGATCGTCCAGGTGCGGACCGCCTGCGTGGCGGGGTACACGGGGATCAGCCGGCCGGCGTACATGTCTGCCTCGGCGTGATCGAGTTCGTCGCCGGGCAGCAGCAGGTAGTCGGGGTGCACGAGTTGCCGCCGGCCGCGGAAGTCGCCGACCTTGCCGGAGAACAGGCCGCGCCGACCCACCTGCAGGTCCTTCTCGCGCCAGTGCGCGGTGCGTCCGAAGAACACCAGTTGCAGGGTTCCCCGCGCGTCGCCGACGACGACCTCCAGCCGTACCCCGTTGTTCGCGCGGCGGATCGCGCTGCTGCGGACGTCGGCCACGACCGTGACCTCGTCGTCGACGCGCAGGGCGGCGAGGTCGGTGAGCTCGCCGCGCTCCGCCATCCGGCGCGGGTAGTGGGCCAGCAGGTCGCCGACCGTGCGCATGGCGAAGCCCTTCTCGAGGGCTTTCGCGGTGCGGCCGCCGATGACCTCGGTGAGGGGGGTGTCGAGGGTGGCCATCACTCGACCCCGATGATCACCGGGTGGTCGGCCTGGCCGCCGTGGTACACCGAGACGTTGGTGAGCGCGGCCCGCCCGCGCACGTGGGCCGCGATGAGCTCGCCGGTGCCGGTCGGCGCGCCGGTGCCGATGACGATCGTCATCAGCTCGGCGCCGACCGCCAGCAGTCGGTCGACGAGGCCGAAGGCGACGGCCAGCAGCCCGCGGCCGATGTCGACGACCTCGCCGTCGATCATGCCCAGGACGTCGCCCGGTTGGCAGATGCCGACCGCGGTGAGCGCCTCGTCGCGGGCGACCGTGACCTGCGCGAAGCGGGTCGCCGCCGCGGCCTCGGCCATGGCCACGACGTCGTCGTCGAAGCGGCGGGTGGCGTCGTGCACCGCGACGGCCGCGAGACCCTGGACGGGTGAGCGGGTCGGGACGACCGACACCCGGACGTCGCGCGCCCGCGCCAACCGCGCGGCCGCCTCGGCGACCCCGGTGACCTGCGAGGCGTTGGGCAGCAGCACGAGCTCGTGCGCACCGGTGGCCCGGATGGCATCCAGGACGTCGGCGGTGGACGGGCGCCGCGTGGCGTCGCCCTCGACGACGTGCACCCCCTCGGACTCGAACAGGTGGGCTAGCCCCACGCCCGGCGCGACGGCGAGCACGGCGCGGGCGCCCGCGTCGTCGTCGGTGAACCCCCGCGGCGAGCCGAGGGCGACGACGCTCACCGCGTGCGGACGGCCGGCCTCGAGCCCGCGCTCGACCGCGGCGCCGATGTCGTCGACGTGGACGTGCACCTTCCACGTCCCCTCTCCGGCGGCCACCACCGCGACCGACTCGCCGAGCTCGTCGAGCTCCGCGCGCAGCGTCGCGACCGCGGCCGGGGTGGAATCGAGCAGGTACTGCACCTCGTACCCCGGGGCGGCCTGGAGGTCGAGCTGGACGGGGCCAGGGACGGGATTCGGACCGGCCAGTGGCGTCAGTGTCGCGGGGCGGCCGGTGACGGTGCGCGCCAACGCGTCGAGCAGCACGAGCAGGCCGCGTCCGCCGGCGTCGACCACCCCGGCCCGGGCGAGCTCGGGCAGCTGGCCAGGGGTGCGCAGCAGCGCCGCGTCGGCACCGGCCAGCGCGCTGGTCACCACCTCGGCGAGCGTCTCGCCGCGCGCGTGACCTGCCGCGGCCGCGGCGACGGACAGGATCGTGCCCTCGACCGGGTTCATGACGGCGAGCCGGCCCAGCTCGGTGCCGCCCAGCAGTCCGGCCGCGAGTGCGCCGGCATCCCAGCGCCCCGCGGCCCGGACCGCCTCGGCCAGGCCGCGCAGGATCTGGGACAGGATGAACCCGGAGTTGCCGACCGCGCCCGCCGCGGCG
>CAZZZE010000364.1:0-3210 GCA_964658365.1 uncultured Jatrophihabitantaceae bacterium | reverse complement strand
CTGGCACGGCGAGCTCACCGAGCAGGCCCGGGCCGAGCGCGCGGTCGACGCGGTCGACGCTGCCGGCCGACCCCGCCTGCAGGGCGCGGGTCGGGCCCTGCTGCGCGAGCTGCTGCGCCCCTACCGGGTCCGGGTCTGGGGCGTACTAGGCATCTCCCTGGCCCAGGTGCTGTTCACCATGGCCGCGCCGTGGCTCGTCGGCGTGGCCATCGACGACTCGCTGCCCAACGCCCGGCACGGCGACTACACCTCGCTCACCGTCGTCGGCGTGGCCCTCGTGCTCAGCGCGCTGGGCGGGGCCTGGTTGCGGGCCGTGTTCGTCGTGCTCAGCGGCCGCATCGGGCAGTCCGTCATGTACGACCTGCGCAGGCGCGGCTACGACCACCTGCAGGCGCTCTCGGTCGCCTTCCACGAGCGGTTCACCTCGGGACGGGTCATCTCGCGGCTGACCTCCGACGTCGACACCCTCAACGAGCTGCTCGAGGCGGGTCTCGACGGGTTGCTGACCGCGGTGTTCAACATCGCAGCCATCGCGGTGATCCTGCTGATCCTGGACCTACCACTCGGTCTGGTGGCCATCGGCGCGTTGGTCCCGCTGTACCTGCTCTACCGCTGGTTCTCGGCCCGCGCGGCGGTGGCTTTCCGCCGCACCCGCGAGAACGTGGCGACCCTGATCGTCAACATCGTTGAGACGTTCAACGGCATCCGCGCCGTGCAAGCGTTTCGGCGTGAGAAACGCAACGACGCCATCTTCGCCGATCTCAACGACACCTATCGCGAGGCCAACCGGCGCACGTTCACACTGCAGGCCTGGTTCATCCCCGGCACCGCCCTGATCGGCAACCTGGCCACGGTGGCCGTGCTCATCATCGGCGGCCGGCGGGTCATCGACGGTGGCCTCGAGCTGGGCGTGCTGACCTCGTTCCTGCTCTACCTGCGCCAGTTCTACGACCCCATGCAGGACCTCGGCCTGTTCTACAGCGAGCTGCAGTCGGCCACCGCGGCCCTGGAGAAGATCGCCGGGGTGCTGGCGGTCCGTCCCGACGTCCCCGAGCCGGAGCAGCCGCGTGACCTGCCCACGCCCGTGGGTGGCGCGCTCGACCTCGAGAACGTGTCGTTCGCCTACACCGACGACCACGTAGTGCTGCCCGAACTGTCGCTGCACGTGCCGGCCGGGCAGACCGTCGCGCTCGTCGGGGCCACCGGCGCCGGCAAGACCACGATCGCCAAGCTGCTGGCCCGCTTCTACGACCCGACCTCGGGGACGGTGCGCCTCGACGGCGTCGACCTGCGCGAGGTCCGCGACACCCAGCTGCGCGCCGCGGTCGTGATGATCACCCAGGACGGTTTCCTGTTCTCGGGCTCGGTGGCCGACAACATCGGCTTCGGGCGCCTCGACGCCACCCGCGAGCAGATCGAGCAGGCCGCGCGGGCGGTGGGCGCGCACGAGTTCATCACCTCGCTGCCCGAGGGCTACGACACCGACGTCCGCAAGCGCGGCGGCCGGCTGTCGGCGGGCCAACGCCAGCTCGTCGCGTTCGCCCGCGCGTTCCTGGCCGACCCGGCGGTGCTGATCCTCGACGAGGCGACGTCCTCGCTCGACGTCCCGGCCGAGCGGGCGGTGCAGCGCGCCCTGCGCACGGTGCTGGCCAGCCGCACGGCGTTGATCATCGCCCACCGGCTGAGCACGGTCGAGATCGCCGACCGGGTACTGGTGCTGGCCGACGGGCGGATCATCGAGGACGGCGCCCCGGCCGACCTCGTCGAGGCCGGCGGCGGGCACTTCGCCGGGCTGCACTCGTCCTGGGTCGACTCGATGGTGTGATTGCGCCGGCCGGTGCTAGCCGGCTGCCAGGAGGCCGGCGACATCGGCCGAGCGGCGCGGATGCCACCGCAGGCCGGGGAAGGCCTTCGCGCGCAGCACCCAGTAGGTCAGCACCGAGCAGACCAGTGCGACGTCGGCGGTCTCGGCACTGGACTGGCCACCGAGCCCGTCGCTCGTCTCGAGGGTCCAGCCGGTCGGGGTGCGCCGGGCCTGCAGGTAGCCCGAGCGTCCCTCGACCACCAGGAACGCGTCGCGACCGCTGCGCGCGACCTCGGCCACGAGTTCGGCGAGCTGCGCCGCGCCCGGCTGGTCGACCACGGCACCGGTCGAGGTCGTCGCCCGGTATCGATCCATGCGCCCATGCTTCCCCCGAAGGCGGGGTTTGTCCCTGGGTATGAGGGATGGATCTCCGATGCGCTCTCAGCGGCGGATGAGCTGCACCACGCCGGAGTCGGTGCCAGTGACCCACAGCCGGTGACTTCCCGGATCGACGGCCACCGTGTTGGGTTGGCGGACCGTCGCGTACCGCGCGATCACCGACATCCGGTTGCCGGTCACCCGCACACCGACGACCTCGTTCAGCGCCGTCAGGGTCACCCAGACCGTCGAGGTAGCTGCGTCCACCGCGAGCCCGTACGGCGTGCCCGGCAACGCGAGGCGCGCCGTCTGACGCAGCGGCGACACGGAATCGAGCAGCAGCGCGTTGCCCCGGGTGTCGCTGACCAGCACCCGGTCCGTCCCGACGAGCACCCCGTGGGTCGGGCCCTTGCCGGCCGCGATCCGTCCGGTGCGGGTGAGGGTGGCCAGGTCGTAGGTGCTGAGGGTGAACGCGCCGACGTCGACGACCGCGACCCGGACGCCGGCCGCCACCACGCCGCCCGGCTGCGTGAGGTCGCTGATCGTGCGCAGCACCCGACCGTCGCGCAGCACCGAGATCGACCTGCCGAACTCGTTGCCGACCACGACGTCGCCGTTCGCCGCACGCACCGCGTCGTGCGGTTGCTTGCCGACCGCCGTCGCGCGCACCGGCCCGCTCGGCAGCGGCACCTCCAGGATCTGCCGGGCGCTCTCGGCCGGCACCAGCACCTCGTTGCCGGTGACCGAAACCTGCAGGTGACGCACATCGCCGGGCAGCGGCACGCTGCGCCGCACGGCCAGGCTGTCCGGGTCGAGCAGCAGCAGCCGGTCGGGGTCGCGGACGGCGACGGCCACGAGGTGCGAGCGCGAGTCGTAGACGATCCCCTCGGGTGTCGGGCCCACCGCCCGCACGGTGCCGGCGGGCGCGGCCGACGTCGCGGGTGCGGTGGCCGGTTCGGCCGCGCCGGGCCGGGCCGATCCCGAGCACGCGGCGAGCCCGACCGCGGCGGCGGCGAGTGCGGCCAGTG
>CAZZZE010000363.1:0-3222 GCA_964658365.1 uncultured Jatrophihabitantaceae bacterium | reverse complement strand
GTCGACGGCCTGGTCGTCCTGCATGACGATGCCGACCTGCTCGTCGTCGACAAGCCCGTCGGAGTGGCTGCCCACCCGAGCCCGGGCTGGACCGGCCCGACCGTGACGCAGGGGCTCGCCGCGATGGGATACCAGCTGGCGCGGGGCGGCCCGGCCGAGCGGCAGGGCATCGTGCATCGCCTCGACGCCGGGACCACCGGCGCCATGGTGGTCGCCAAGAGCGAGCGGGCGTACTCGGCGCTGAAGCGCGCGTTCAAGGAACGCACCGTCGACAAGCGCTACAGCGCGCTCGTTCAGGGCCATCCCGACCCCACCCGCGGCACGATCGACGCGCCCATCGACCGGCATCCCGGCTCGGACTACAGGTTCGCCGTGGTGGCCAGCGGGCGGCCCAGCGTCACGCATTACGAGACCGTCGAGGCGTTCCGCGCGGCGACGCTGCTCGACGTCCATCTCGAGACCGGCCGGACGCATCAGATCCGGGTGCACATGTCGGCCCTGCGGCACCCGTGCGTCGGTGACCTGACCTACGGTGCCGATCCCACGCTGGCCAAGCGGCTCGGCCTGACCCGGCAGTGGCTGCACGCTCGGGCACTCGCCTTCGAGCATCCGGGTACGGGGTCGGAGCTGCGAGTCACGTCACCCTTCCCGGCGGACCTCCAGAACGCGCTCGACATCCTCCTCGAGGAGAACGGTGGGTAGGACGTCGGCATGAGCGACGAACCCCGACACCTCACCGGTACGGCCCCCCTGCTCGTCGCCTCCAACCGCGGTCCGCTGACGGTCGTCGCGGTCGACGACGGCGACGACCAGATCACGCGTGGCAGCGGCGGCCTGGTGTCCGGCATGCAGGCCGCGCTGTCGACGACGCCGCACGCCGTCTGGGTCAGCGCGGCCATGAACGACCGCGAGCGCGCGCTGGCGCGACGGGCTCCGGGCGGGCGAATCTCCGAACTGCCTGAGGTCGCCGATGCCCTGCACGGTGACTTCGACGTCCGGCTGCTGCCCATCGACGCGCTGACCTTCCGCAACGCCTACAACGGCGTGGCCAACTCGACGTTGTGGTTCGTGCTGCACCGGCTCTACGACCTGCCGACGCAGCCGTCCTTCGACGCCGTGTGGCGGCGGCAGTGGAACAGCTACGTGCGGTTCAACCGCGCGTTCGCCGAGGCGCTGGCCGAGGCGGCTGCTCCGGACGCGACCGTCATGGTGCAGGACTACCACCTGTTCCTCGTGCCGCGGATGTTGCGCGAGCTGCGCCCGGACGTGCGGATCGGCCACTTCACCCACACGCCCTGGATCACCCCCGACGACTTCGCGATGCTGCCCGACGACGTCGCGTACGCCATCGTCGACGGGATGCTCGGCGCCGACGTGCTGGGCTTTCACACCGAGCGCTGGGCCGACCTGTTCCGGGCCACGGCCCGGGCCGTCACGGGCGCTGATGCCCAGGGCGTGCAAGTGTTCCCGCTCGGCACCGACGAGGACGAGATGAAGCGTCTCGGGGGCCGGCGCAGCGTCGACAGTGCGCTGCGCGTCCTCAACGACACCGTCGGGGAACGGCTGCTCATCGGGCGTGTCGACCGTACCGAGCTGTCGAAGAACGTGTTCCGTGGCCTGCTCGCCTACCGCGAGCTGCTGCGTACGCGTCCTGAGTGGCACGGGCGCGTCGTGCACGCCGTCTACAACAACCCCTCGCGCGAGGACGTTCCGGCCTACCGCGAGTACACCGCTCGCATCGAGCGCCTCGCCGCCGACATCGACGACGAGTTCAGCACCGACGACTGGACGCCGTTGATCTTCGAGATCGGCGACGACTACCCGGCCGCTCTTGCCGTCCTGCGCCGCAGCGATGTCGTGTTCGTCAATTCGGTTCGGGACGGGATGAACCTGGTCGTCCTGGAAGGGCTGGTGCTGTCGGAGCGAACGCCGGCCGCGGTGCTCTCCCGCGAGACCGGGGCAGCCGAGATCCTGGGCGACGATGCGATCATCGTGAACCCGTTCGACGTCTCGGCCACTGCGCAGGCACTGCACCAGGCGTTGCTGATGACCGAGGACGAGCGTCGACCCGGCGCGGAGCGCATGCGCGCCGCGGCGATCCGGCTGCCGCCCACGCAGTGGTTCCAGGCCCAGCTCGACGCGCTCGACTAAAGGCGCCGCTATCAGCGACGTGGCGCACCGTGGTCGATGACAGTGCATGACGTGGCGGTGGGGGACAATTCGGCTCGTGCCGAGATTGCCTGAGGACGAGCGGCGCTTCGTCCTGCCGTACTACCTCAAGATGATGGGCTTGAACGCCGCTAATCCGCAGAACGCCATCGATCCGGCGCTGCTCGCGGGTGTGCACCGTGACGCGCGCATCATCGACCACGCCACCGTTGTGCACTTCCTTCGAAGCGAGTGGCGTCCACGGGTGATGGGCGCGTGGTATTCCGTGTGCCAGGGTCCTGAGACGATCCGGGCCGAACTCCTGCGCAGCCTCGAATCGAGCGCTGGATCTCTGACCGCGCCACCCTTGGCAACGGCGGCCGCCTTCGTTCTCGGCGGAGACGCCCTACCCTCCCTCAAGATCTACATCTCGAAACTCATCGCGGCCAGCGATAGCGATGGATCAGCAGATTTTGTTCACCTCCTCGTGAACCACCTCGAAGGGCGACCCGAGGCACCCGGTGGTCGTCTCGACGGGTACGCCGAACGGATGTTGGCCGTCGCGGCCGCCATCGCAGGCGACGAGAGCTGACCTTTACAGGCTGCGGCGCTGGGGTGACATCGGACCTGGTTGACCGCGTCGTGGTCTCAACCCGGGTCGTGGTCTCAACCCCGTCGCTTCGGCGGAGGCTTCGGTCGTGCCTGCAACATCACGGCGATCTGCACCGCGCGCTTGGTGCTGTCCGCCGCGGTCCGTGCCTCTTCGCCGTACACAAGCTCAGTCGGTCGAAAGCGCCTTGCTCGACACGAGACCCGCACACCCCACTGCACGTGCGGAGCCAGCGAACCCGCCCCGGTCGCGACGGCGGATACCGGGTCCGGCGCGAGGTCGGCCGCCCAGTCGGTCGCCGATCCGGCTACCCCCGCACGCGGCCAGAGCACACGCACCGCACGAACGATGTAGGTCCGTCCGTGTGGGGCCTGTACTTCTGCCCTGACCAATGTCCTTCTGAAGGGTCGCAGCCACCACTGCGTGGGGTAGTCCCGAACGATCCAGCTCGTCTGGCCCATCGC
>CAZZZE010000362.1:0-3228 GCA_964658365.1 uncultured Jatrophihabitantaceae bacterium | reverse complement strand
GGACGACCCCCGCGCGCAATGACCCCTCCCAACCGCGCCTTCCCCATCGCTGCGGTCGCTGAAACAGCGCCGCTGAGCGACCACAGGGATGGGGAAGGCGGGAGCAGGAATGCGGGGATGACCGGATTCGCAGACACGATCGGGATCGCAGCGCTCACCGCGGACGGCGGTGAAGCCCGCGCCACGCTGCATGCCGAGGCGCGGCATCTCAACCCGGCCGGCACGGTGCACGGTGGGGTGCTGGCCACCCTCGTCGACACGGTGATGGGCGCGGCGGTGCGCAGCACCACCGACGACGGCACGGTCGCGGCCACCACCCAGCTGAGCATCGCCTACCTGCGGCCGGGCCGCGAGGGCGTGCTCGACGTCCACGCCCGAGTCGGCAAGCAAGGTGAGCACGTGCTGGTGTGCGACGCGCAGATCGAGCAGGACGGCCGGGCGCTGATCGAGGCCCTGGCGACCTTCGCGATCACCGCCGCGCCGTGACTGGCGACGGGTTGCCCGGACGGGTCGCGCTGGTCACCGGCGGCGGCAGCGGGCTGGGCCGTGCCACCTGCGGGGCACTCGCAGCCGAGGGCGTTCTCGCGGTCGCGGCGGACGTTGACCTCGACGGCGCGAAGCAGACGGTGGCCGCGATCGAGGCCACCGGCGGGCAGGCCCGCGCGCTCGGCTTCGACGTCACCGACGAAGGCGCGCGTCGCCGCACCGTAGCCGGGCTGTTCGACGAGTTCGGCGAGCGCTTCTCCGTGCTGGTCAACGTGGCCGGACTCGACCGGCCGGGCTACTTCGCCAACCTGCGCGACGGCGAACCGGCGAGCGTCCTGGACCAAGCCGGGTTCGAGCATGTCAACCAGGTCAACTACCTCGGCCCGGTGGCACTGATGAGCGAGTTCATCACCGGCCTGCTCAACCGTGGCCTGACCGGCGGCGAGATCGTCAACGTCATCTCGCTGTCGGCCATCACGATCGGCACCGGCGCGGTGGGCTACCGGGCGCGATGAACACGCCGATGCTCGATCAGTGGAACGTGCCCGACGACAAGAAGATGGACCCCGCCATGGTGGCCGGCGAGATCGTGCACGCCCTGCGCCGCCCGGCCGGCTGCTACGCCCAGAACGTGGTGATCACGCCGATCACCGAGCCTGACTGGCCCCGCTGACCCGCCCCAGAGCAACGCGGCGATGCCGGCCCGGCGGCCGGACACGGGCCGACGTCCGGCGCTCAGTCCTTGCGGCGGACCGGTTGTACGTCGACCAGCCCGGGTGAACCGGGCAGCGTGCCGGTCTGCTCGACGTAGTCCGCGACGGCCACCACCTTGCGGTTGATCTTGTTGCTGCACACCGCGATGGCCGAGAACGCCTCGTCCCGGGTGCACTTCAGGGTCGCCATGACGACGCCGATCGCGACGCCAATGGTGCGGTTGGTGCGCAGCGCGATCTCGAGATGCTCGATCTTGCGGTCGCGCTGCCTCAGCGCGTCGACTAAATGCTGATATCGCTCGTCGGGATGGAACGTGGCGCCGCCCGGTGGCGACGCCTGCTCCTCCTGCCGAGCCTGGACCGTCTGGCTCATGCCTGCCTCTTCGCGCCCACCGGCTGAATCGGACCGTGGCTTACGGTGTCAGCCTGTGTTGCTGGCAGCTGTACCCGGGTCGGCGAGAAATCTTTCAATGCGGTCCAGCATTTGTTGCAGCCCGCTGCGGAACTCCTGCTCCCACCGGTCCTTGGCGAGCCCGCTGGCCAGCCGGTGCACATGAGGGTAGGTCCCGGGGTCGACGTCGTCACCGGGGTTTACCCGCTCCTGCGGCGTGTCGGCGGAGTCGATGGCCACCCGCTGCGCGGGCGAGCGGGTCGGGCTGAGCCCGCCGGGAACCGGGTCGTCCGTCAGGGCCGCATCGCTGTCGGACGTCGCGGAACCGGTCGAGAACGACCCGTCGCCCGGTTTCGGGTCGCGCAGTGCCATCGCGCTCGTCTCGAGCAACAGGTAGCCCAGCAGGAAACCATTGAAACTTCGATAGGCGAACAGCACCTGCTCGTCGGTGAACCCCTCCGCTGCGAGGCCGGCGAGCAACGCCTCCACCCAGCGCACCGAGCGCAGCGGCGGGTTGATCCACGGCGCCGTCGGCGGCCGCGTGGCGACCAGCGGGAACGCGTGCGGGTGGGCCCGGGCGTAGCGGCGTACCCCGTTGGCCATCGCCTCCAGGTAGGGGCGCCACCCGCGGACCGGGCTCACCTCGACGAGTGGATCGTCGGCGAGTTCGTTGACCACCCGCTCCACGACCGCGTCCAGCAGCGCCTCGCGGCTGTCGATGTGCTTGTACAACGACATGGCCCGCACGCCCAGCCGGTTGGCGACCGCCCGCATCGACGCGGCGCCGATGCCCTGGTCGTCGATCAGGCCGAGCGTGACGTCGAGGATGCGCTCGACGGTCAACGGCCGACGGCCGCGGGCGGCACCATCCGCTGCATTCGTCAAGCCGTGTCCCATCGTCGGTGCAGAGAACTGTTCCTACCCACGTCGGGTCCCTGCCGCCCGCCTCCATCATCCGTTCGACTGGTGAGCACCGTCTCGTGGGCGCCGCCATCCCGGAGGAGCCACGACAACCGGACCGGCGCGTCAGCGAGCGGCGGCGACGGCGGCCGCGTCGATCCGCGGGCTCAGCCGCAGGACCATCTCCTCGGTCAGGTGGTTCTGATCGCGGTAGGCCAGGGTCGTGCCGACGACCTGATGACAGACCGCGGCGGGGCAGAACGTGGCCGTGAAGTCCAGCGCGTGGACCCCGGGCACCGAGCGGGCGGCCTGCAGGTCGTCGGGCGCGCCGGGCAACGCCTCGGACTGAGGGGCGGAGCAGGCAGCGAGGTCATGGGGTCGGGTGAGCGCGCAGTCCGGTGCCGACGCTCTGAAGCCGGGTACGTCATGGATCACGAGCACGTGGATCCGCGCGGCGCGCAATACCCTGAGGTATGTCTCCATGCCCCGCTCGAAGGCTGCCCGAGCCGCCGCGGCGCGCAGCCGCGCACCGGTGACGCGCGAGTACAGCGGCGACAGGTTCGAGTCGAAGCTGCCGACGATCACCAGGCTCGGGTGGGCGGCGACCAGCCGTCGCAGGATGTCGGTGTGCCAGCGATCGCAGGCGGTGTACCTGCCCCCGTCGGGACCGTCCTTGACGACGTCGGAGAACGGGCACGACGTCCGTGCCCACACGCGCAGTCCCCAGCGGTGTCGCTG
>CAZZZE010000361.1:0-3235 GCA_964658365.1 uncultured Jatrophihabitantaceae bacterium | reverse complement strand
CGCGGCTTGGCCACCAGCAGGCGCAGGTTCTTGCGCCGCTCGAGGATGGCGAGCGCGTCGTCGTCGAAGGCGGGCGCGACGAGGACCTCGGTGAAGATCGTCGCCACGAACTCGGCCATCTCGGCGGTCACCGGGCCGTTGGTGGCGATGACGCCGCCGTAGGCGCTGACCGAGTCGCAGGCGTGCGCCTTACGGTGGGCGTCGGCGATGTCGGTGCCCAGCGCGATGCCGCACGGGTTGGCGTGCTTGATGATCGCGACGCACGGCTCGGTGAAGTCGTAGGCCGCCCGCCAGGCCGCGTCGGCGTCGACGTAGTTGTTGTAGCTCATCTCCTTGCCCTGCAGCTGATCGGCGTGCGCGACCCCGCCGGAGCGCCCTGGCGTGACGTACAGCGCCGCCTTCTGGTGCGGGTTCTCGCCGTAGCGCAGCACGGCGGCGCGCTCGTACTCGGCGGCGACCCAGCCCGGGAAGCCGCTGGGCTGGCCGTCGACGTCGTCGTCGGGAGCGACGGCCGAGCCGAGCCACGAGGCGACGCCGATGTCGTAGGCCGCGGTGTGCCGGAACGCGGCGAGGGCCAGTCGGCGACGCGCGGCGAGGTCGAACCCACCGGCGCGCACCGCGTCGAGGACGTCGGCGTACCGGGCCGGGTCGGTGACGACGGCGATCGAGCCGTGGTTCTTGGCGCTCGCCCGCACCATCGCCGGGCCGCCGATGTCGATCTGCTCGATGACCTCGGCCTCACCGGCGCCGCTCGCCACGGTGGCCGCGAACGGGTAGAGGTTGGCGACCAGCAGCTGGAAGGCGTCGATGCCCAGGCCTTGGATCGTCTCGATGTGCGATGGGTCGTTCTGGTCGGCGAGCAGCCCGGCGTGCACGTGCGGGTGCAGCGTCTTGACCCGTCCACCGAGGATCTCGGGGAACCCGGTGACCTCGTCGACAGCGGTGACGGGCACGCCCGCGTCGCGGATTCGGGCCGCGGTGGACCCGGTCGAGACGATCTCGACGCCCGCGTCGTGCAGCCCGCGGGCGAGCTCGTCCAGGCCGGTCTTGTCATAGACGCTGATGAGGGCGCGGCGGACGGCGATGGTGGTCATGGTTCAGAACTCCTTGACGAGGGTTCGGAGGGTCTCGAGGTACAGCGGCTTCTCTGCGGTCTGCACACGCGCGCGCAGCGCGTCCTCGTCGTCACCGGGTCGGACGGCCACCCGGGCCTGGGCGATGATCGGCCCGGTGTCGACGCCCTCGTCGACCCAGTGCACGGTCACGCCGGTCTCCTCGACGCCGGCGGCGAGGGCATCGCGGATGGCGTGCGCGCCGGGGAAGGACGGCAGCAGTGCCGGGTGGGTGTTGACGACGCGGAAGCGGCGCACGATCGCGGGGTCGACGATGCGCATGAAGCCGGCCAGGACGACGAGGTCCGGCTCGTGCGTGGCGAGCGCGTGCTCGAGGGCGCGGTTCCACTCGCCGCGATCGGCGTAGTCGGCGAAGGGCACGGTGAACGTGGTGACGCCCGCCCGTTCGGCACGGCCGAGCGCCGGTGCCGCCGACCGATCCGACCCCACCGCGACGACCAGCGGCCGAAGGACCTGATCGTCCAGGACGGCCTGGACGGTGGTGCCACCGCCCGACGCGAGGACGACGAGACGAGCCGGCACTTCGCCGACCCTACCCGGCGAGTTTCCCGTCCTCGTCCGCCTCCTGGGCGGTATCGCCGTTGCGGTCGCGCTGGACCACGGAGACGACGGCCGAGGCCGCTCCGGACACCGCGGTGGTCACGACACCCGACATCCGCGCGCCGGTGTCGGACAGCGGTACGTACTCGGGGTCCGCGGCCTGCCGGTCGCGCAGCGCGTCGCCGACCGTCTGCAGGGCGAGCACCAGCGCCCCCGCCGAACCTGCCGCCACGCCCGCGGCCAGCCCGAACTGCCAGGGCGACGCGCCGACGGCGTGCAGCCGACCGCTGCCGATCGCGCCGCCGCCCTGCCAGGCGAACACCATGCCGAGGACGACGACGCCCAGCGTGCCGCGGCCGAGAGTGCGCCACGGGTCGTCGGCGCGCCGGGCCAGGGCCGCGGCATAGGCGCCGGCGACCAGAAGTGTGACGACGGCCAGCGCCCAGGCAGGCCAGCCCGCCGTACCGTGGGGTATGGCGCCGAGGACAGGGAATGACGGCAACGTGCCGCGCGGCGCCGACCCGAGCGCGACGTCGGTGCCGTGGCCGATCGCGAAGCCGGGGCCGGCGAGGTAGGACGCGCCGGCGATCGCCGCGTTGGGCGCGGCGAGCAGCCCGAGCAGCAGCACGGGCACACCGGACCAGCCGCCGCCGACCTCGTTCGAGAGCCGCTCGACCTGCGCGTGATGGACGACGAGCGACCCGGCGACGAGCAGCGCCCCGGCAGCGAGGTAGACAGCCAGCACCGCGACCGACACCCGCGCCGCGGGCGCCGCCCATCGCGGGAGCCGGCCGGCCCAGACCGCGCGCAGTGGCGACTGCCGCACGAAGGCAACGCCCGCGGTGATCAGGAACAGCACGAGGCCGCCGAGGAACGCACCGATCGGCGGCACGCTGCTCGTGCCCAGGGGCGACAGCACTGCGAGGACGGCGCAACTCGCCGCGAACGCGACGGCCTGAGCGACGGCGGCCCGGGTCAGGCGGCGCGGATCGGTCTCGTCGAGTTCGTCGGCGGCGTCGGCGAGTGCCGTTCCCGCACGACGGGCGAGCACGCCGAGCAGGAGCGTCAGCCCCAGTGGCAGGAACGCGGCGTCGAGACCGTCGACGGTGATCCCAGCGCGGGTGGCCGAGAGGAAGGTGAGCACTCCCGCGCGCAGCGTCGAACCGGCGCTACCGGCCTGGCCGGCGGCCGGCAGCCAGCAGACCGCCACCGCGACGACCGCCAGCACGGAGCCGACCAGCGCGGTGCCCACGCCCGTCCAGACGGCCGCCATCCACAGGGAGCGGGCGGCTGCCGGCGGGACGACGCTGCGGCGGGCGTCGTCGTTGACCTGGCCGGCGGGCATCGGTCCAGGTTGGCAAGACAACGGCCGGATCCGGCGCAGACGCGCCGGACCCGGCCAGGGTGTCGAGGCGGATTACTCGCCGGGTCGGTCGGCCGGCCGCTCGTCGGGACGCGAGTCCGGGTCGAAGATCGGGATGCCGTGCTGCGTCGCGGTCCGATCGGTGTCCGCGCCGGGCTGGTAACCCAAATGGTGAGTAAGCGTCTGCTGATGGCCACCT
>CAZZZE010000360.1:0-3242 GCA_964658365.1 uncultured Jatrophihabitantaceae bacterium | reverse complement strand
GACCTTGCGTGCGGCGCTCGGCCCGGACGAGTTCACCGCGCGCTACGAGCACGGCAAGGGCCTCGACCGGGAAGCCGCCCTGGAGCGGCTCGACCCGGCCGAGGCCCTGGCTGGTCTGGGCTAGACCCGGCGCTTGTAGGCCCGCAGGGCGAGCGGCACGAACACCGCGAGCAGGCCGGCCATCCAGCCCAGCGTCCAGATCAGGTGTGACTCGATCGGGCCGCCGAGCATCAGGCCGCGTACGGCGTCGACCAGGTGCGTGATCGGGTTGACCTTGACGAACGCCTGGAGCCAACCCGGCATCGACGAGACCGGCACGAACGTGCTGCTGCCGAACGAGAGCGGGAAGATCAGCAGGAACATGATCCCCTGCACCGAGCCGGACGTGCGGGCCTTCATGCCGATCCAGACCGAGATCCAGCAGAAGCACAGCGCGAAGGAGATCGTCAGCGCGATGGCGCCGATCGCCGAGGCCGGGTTGCTGGTGATGCGGAAGCCGCAGACGTAGCCGAAGCCGATGAACATGGCACACAGGATCAGGTAGCGGAAGAAGTCGGCGAAGACCGCCCCGAGCAGCGGTACGAGCCGTCCAATCGGCAACGATCGGAAGCGGTCGAAGACGCCCTTCTCGATGTCGGCGTTCAGGTTCTGGCCCAGGGCGATGCTGCCCATGGCGATGCCCTGGCCGAGCAGGCCGGGCAGCAGGTACTGCAGGTACTCGTGGCGCGAGCCGTGGCTGATCGCGCCGCCGAACACGTACACGAACAGCAGCAGGAAGATGATCGGCTGGATCGTGACGTCGATGAGCTGCTCGGGTGTGCGCGCGGTCTTGATCAGGTTGCGCTTGGCCAGCACGATCGAGTGCCGCAGGTAGCGCGTGCGTGCCGATCGGGTCGATGGGGCGTTGGTGCCGGCGACCGGGCTGTCGGTCGCTGAGGGGGCGGTGGTCATGGTCATGCGGCTGGCTCCTCGTCGGTGGTGTGGTTCCGGGTGCCGGTGAGGGTGAAGAACACCTCGTCCAGGCTGGGCAGGTGCAGTGAGAGTTCCTCGACGCGGATCCCGGCGGTGTGCAGCCGGGCCACCGCGACGGGCAGGATCTCGTCGCTGTCGACCTTGACCGTGAACCGGTCGCGCCCGTCGGGCTCCGGCGTGGCGCCGGTCAGGTCGGCCAGCAACCGGCCGAGCTCGTCGACGTGGGCCGGGTCGCTTGGACGGACCGAGAGCCGCTGGCCGCCGACGATGCGCTTGAGCCCGTACGGGGTGTCGTGGGCGATCACGTGGCCGTGGTCGATGACGGTGATCTCGTCGGCCAGGGCATCGGCCTCGTCCAGGTACTGGGTCGTGAGCAGCACGGTCGACCCGTCGGCGACGAGGCGCCGGATCACGTCCCACATGTCCTCGCGCTTGGCCGGGTCGAGACCGGTCGTCGGCTCGTCCAGGAAGATCACGGACGGGCGGCCGACGAGCGAGGCGGCCAGGTCGAGGCGCCGCCGCATGCCGCCGGAGTAGGTCTTGGCCACCCGTGAGGCGGCACCGGTGAGGTCGAACCAGGCCAGCAGCTCGCGGGCCCTGGCCCGGGCGTCGCTGGTGCTCAGGTCGAGCAGTTGGCCGATCATGGTCAGGTTCTGCATGCCGGTCAGGTCCTCGTCGACCGAGGCGTACTGGCCGGTGAGGCCGATGTTGCGGCGCACCTTCTCGGCATCGCGCACGACATCGAAGCCGGCGACGCGAGCCGAGCCGGAGTCGGCCCGGATCAGGGTGGCGAGGATGCGCACGGCGGTGGTCTTGCCGGCGCCGTTGGGGCCGAGCACCCCGAGGACGGTGCCGGGGCGCACGGCGAGGTCGATGCCGGCGAGGGCTTGGGTGGTGCCGAAGCGCTTGGTCAGGCCTTCGGCTTCGATGGCGTAGTTCGGGCTGGCGTTGGTCATGGTGCAACAGTGCACGGCCCGGCTGGCATGGGCCGCACACGCGGCTGGCACCGGCTGGCACCCCGCTGGCACGTCGTGTCAGCGGGCCTTCGTAGGCTCGTCGGCATGTCCAGACCTGACGGCCGCGCGGCCGATGACCTCCGTCCAGTCACCATCACCCGCGACTGGCAGAAGTACGCCGAGGGGTCGGCGCTGGTCGAGTTCGGCGAGACGAAGGTGCTGTGTGCCGCGTCGGTGCAGCAGGGCGTGCCGCGCTGGCGCAAGGGCAGCGGGCTCGGCTGGGTGACGGCCGAATACGCGATGCTGCCGCGCGCCACCCTGACCCGCAACGACCGCGAGTCGGTGCGCGGCAAGATCGGCGGCCGCACGCACGAGATCTCCCGGCTGATCGGCCGCTCGCTGCGGGCCGCGATCGACCTGTCGGCGCTGGGCGAGAACTCGATCTCGCTCGACTGCGACGTGCTGCAGGCCGACGGCGGCACGCGCACGGCCGCGATCACCGGCGCCTACGTCGCGCTGGCCGACGCCGTGTCGTGGTTGCGGGCCAAGAACGCGCTGGCCCGTCCCGAACCGCTGGTCAACTCGATCGCCGCCGTCTCGGTCGGCGTCATCGACGGCGAGCCGCGCTTGGACCTGATGTACGAGGAGGACGTGCGGGCCGAGACCGACATGAACGTCGTCGTCACCGGCGACGGCACGTTCGTCGAGGTGCAGGGCACGGCCGAGGGCGCGCCGTTCCGGCGCGACGAGCTCGACGCGCTGCTCGATCTCGCCGTGGCCGGGTGCGCCGCGCTGACCGCGGCGCAGAAGGCGGCCCTCGCCTCGTGAGCGAGCTGCTGCTGGCCTCGCGCAACGCGAAGAAGCTGGTCGAGATGCGGCGCATCGTCGCGCCGGCCGTGCCCGAGCTGACCGTGCTTGGGCTCGACGACATCGCGGCCTACGACGAAGTTCCCGAGTCGGGTGCGACCTTCGCCGACAACGCGCTCATCAAGGCTCGCGAGGGCTTCGCCCATTCGGGATTGCCCACGGTGGCCGATGATTCCGGGCTGAGCGTCGATGCCCTCAACGGCATGCCCGGCGTGCTGTCGGCGCGCTGGTCGGGGCGCCACGGCGACGACGAGGCCAACCTGCGGCTGGTTCTCGCCCAGCTCGCCGACACCCCCGATGACCGGCTCGGCGCGGCGTTCGTCTGCGCGGTCGCGCTCGTCTCGTCCGCGGGCGAGGTCGTGGTCGCGGGGCGGATGCCGGGTCGGCTGATCCGGTCGCCCCGCGGCACGAACGGTTTCGGCTACGACCCGATCTTCGTGCCGGACG
>CAZZZE010000359.1:0-3250 GCA_964658365.1 uncultured Jatrophihabitantaceae bacterium | reverse complement strand
TGCCGATGTAGTTGTGGTTGAGCATCCGGGCCTCTTCTTGGGCCAGGACGACAACACGGCGTGCGCGGTCTGTGAAACGTTCGAACATGCGGGAGGCTCCTTCCGCGCTGTATGACACTGCGGCTCTACCACCACCAACTCTAGCCCGGGTGTGCGACACACCTGGCGTGATGGCAGACATGGAGTCCAACGACGCTCGACCGCTCGGTGATCCCCGTCCGGCTTCGCCGAGAGCGAACAGTCGACGGCCGCTACCGTCGAGCCATGCCCGACATCGAACTCGGCCGCGTCGACGGCGGCTCCACTACTTTGCAGGCCTACCTCGCCGTGCCGGAGGGCGACGGGCCGTGGCCCGCAGTCGTCGCCATCCACGAGATCTTCGGCCTCGACGACATGGTCCGCCGCCAGGCCGACCGGCTTGCCGCGGCCGGCTACCTGACCCTGGCGCCGAACCTCTACAGCGACGGCGGTGCCCGCACGTGCCTCGTCAGCACCTTCAAGGCCATGAACGCCGGCACCGGCAAGGCGTTCGCGGACATCGAGGCGGCGCGGGTGCACCTGGTCGACGACGAGCGCTCGACCGGCAAAGTGGGTGTAATCGGGTTCTGCATGGGCGGCGGCTTCGCGCTGCTGGCCGCGTCCCGCGGCTTCGACGTGGCCGCCCCCAACTACGGCCAGCCGCCGAAGGACCTGCCCGACGCGCTACGCGGTTCGTGCCCGGTCGTCGGCAGCTACGGCGCCAAGGACGTCTCGCTCAAGGGCGCTGCCGGCAAGATCAGTGCCGCACTGGACGCCCTCGGAGTCGAGAACGACGTCAAGGAGTACCCCACGGCGGGGCACTCATTCCTCAACGACGAGTACTTCGGGCCCGGCTTCACGCACGTCGTCCAGCGCGTGCTGCATGTGGGCCCGGACCCGGTGGCCGCTCCGGACGCCTGGGCGCGCATCGAGTCCTTCTTCGGCCGCCACCTGCGCTGAGCCGCCCGCAACCACCGAGGCCCGACCCGCAGCGCGGATCGGGCCCCTGGTCGTGGGTCAGCAGTCAGTTCGCCTCGTTGTAGGCCTCGACGATATGCGCCGGGATGCGGCCCTTCTCGCCGATCTTGTGCCCGTTGGTGCGCGCCCACTCGCGGATCGCGTGCGTCTGCTCGCGGTCGCCACGCGCGGCGCGGCCGCGTCGGGGAGCGCCGGTCGACGGGCCGCGGCTGCCGCGGCTGCCGGCGCGGCGGGCGTGCGCAACGTACTCAGCCATCGAATCGCGCAGCTTGGCGGCGTTGGAGGCGGACAGATCGATCTCGTAGGTGTTTCCGTCGAGGGCGAAACTGACCGTTTCGGCTGCCTCGCCGTCGTCCAGGTCGTCGATGAGTTGGACGATGTGCTTCTGTGCCATGTTGGTGCCGTTCCTCTACGTGGGTTTTTGCTGTTACCGCCCACAGTAGCGCTCCGACGCTTTGTCATGCCAATAAGGGGCCGCGCCGACGCCGCTTTATTCAGCAATTCCCATATTGCCGGCCGGGCGCCTACCCGATCGGACGCTACCGGGGCTTGATCAACGGGAACAAAATGGTTTCCCGAATACCCTTCCCGGTGAGCAGCATGACCAATCGGTCCACGCCCATACCCATCCCGCCGGTCGGCGGCATGCCGTATTCGAGCGCCTGCAGGAAGTCCTCGTCCAATTCCATCGCCTCCGGGTCGCCCTTGGCAGCGGCGACCGACTGCTCGACCAGGCGGCGGCGCTGCTCGACCGGGTCGACGAGTTCGGAGTACGCGGGCGCGATCTCGAATCCGCCGATGATCAGGTCCCAGGCTTCGGACAAGCGCGGGTCGTCGCGGTGCGGACGGGCCAGCGGGCGCACCGCCACCGGGTAGTCCTTAACGAAGGTCGGCTGCATCAGCGTGTGCTCGACGAGCTTCTCGAACAGCTCGAGCACGATCTCGCCCGCGCCCCACTCGGGGTCGAGCCCGATCGCCAACCGCTCGGCGTGGCGCCGCAACTGCGCGGCTCCGGTGTCCGGGGTGACTGCCTCGCCGACCGCCTCGGACACCGCGTCGTGGATGGTCACCGAGCGCCACGGCCCGGTCAGATCGATCTCGACACCGCCCGCGGTGACCGGCGTCGCAACGCCCACCGCGTGCGCGGCGTCGAGGATCAGGGCGCGGGTGAGGTCGGCCATCGTGTCGTAGTCGCCATAGGCCTGATACGCCTCGAGCAGCGTGTACTCGGGAGAATGGGAGGAATCGACGCCCTCGTTGCGGAAAGCGGGGCCGATCTCGAAGACCCGCTCGATGCCACCGACGATGCAGCGCTTGAGGTAGAGCTCGGTGGCAATTCGCAGTGACATTTCCAGGTCGAATGCGTTGAGGTGCGTGTGAAAAGGTCGCGCCGCCGCGCCGCCGTGCACCACCTGCAGCACGGGCGTTTCCACCTCGGTGTAGCCGCGCTGCCGGAATGTGGCACGCAGCGAGTGCAATACCTCGGCCCGCGTGAAGACCATCCGGCGGGCCTCGGGTCGCACGATGAGATCGACATAGCGCTGGCGCATACGGTTCTCATCCGACAACGGCTTGTGTTCGACGGGCAGCGGCCGCAGCGCTTTCGCCGTCATCCGATAACGATCGGCAAGCACCGACAGTTCGCCACGCTTGGAGGAAATGACCTCGCCCTCGACGAACACCAGATCGCCGCGGTCGACGTCGGCCTTCCACGCGGCAAGCACGTCCGCACCGACGCGGTCCTGCGAGAACATGACCTGCAGCTCCGCCTCCCCCTCGCGCAGGCGCGCGAAGCAGAGCTTGCCGGTGTTGCGGATGAAGATCACCCGCCCGGTGACCCCGACGAACTGACCGGTCTGCGCGTCCGGCGCGAGGTCGGGGTGGGCCGCACGCACCTCGGCCAGCGAGGCGGTCCGCGGCACGCCCACCGGGAACGGCGCGAGCGCCGGGTCGGCCATCAACCGGTCGTACTTCTCGCGACGGACGCGCAGCTGCTCGGGCAGGTCCTCGGGCGCGTCCTCAGGCTCGTCCACCTCTCCAACCTAGCCAGCGGGACGCGGCTCGATCACCGCCGGGAGTGGGCGCGTGCTCTGTCCGACATGCCACCCTGCGCGGCACACTGTCCGCCATGACCACCCTCCGCTGCGCTGCGGGCGCCAAAGGCCATACCCACTCGTCCTGCTCCGACTACGTCGTCGCATGACCACCCTCCGCTGCGCTGCGGGCGCCGAAGGCCATACCCACTCGTCCTGCT
>CAZZZE010000358.1:0-3250 GCA_964658365.1 uncultured Jatrophihabitantaceae bacterium | reverse complement strand
CGACGTAGTTGTCGGCCGTGGTGAACATCGTCTTGGCCAGGCCCTCCCACGTCTTGGTGATGCGGGCGACCTCGGTGCCGGTGTGGTCCTTGATCGAGAAGTTCCACGCCCGCCAGTTCTCGCCCTGGATCAGGCCGTAGCTGTGCCCGCCGGACTCGAGCCCAAAGCGGATCTTGCCGATGGCGTTCTGCTGCACGATCTCGCCGACCGGTTGGCCGTTCGGCGTCTCGACGAGGATGCGCGACTTGACGAACTTGGCCGGCCGGGTCAGCGCGAGCACCGGTTGGCCGCTCATGTCGGTGATCTGCAGCTTGTGGGTCATGTACTGGTCGAGCGAGGACACGAAGCGCGCGGCCTTCTTCAACCCGCTCTGCCCGACCTCGCGAACGGCACCGATCTGGCGCGCGTGCTGGTCGTAGATCGCGTACTCGTTGCTGATCTCGATGAGCTTGGCCTTCTGGTTCACCACCAGGACCGGCTCGGTGAACAGCGTGCCGCCACCCTGATACCCGGCGACGCCTGCCTGACCGGCGCGCTGGACGTCGCGCTGCACCTTCTCGGGAGCGCGCTGGACGGTCGGCACGTGACTCGGCGCGCCGGGCGGGTCGATGCCGGGCCGGCCGTGCGAGTTGACGTGCTCGGTCCACTGCTGACCGTCGAAATAGCGCTTCTCGTGACGTCCGGCGGGATCGGCGTACCACCCGGCTGGCGGACTCGGCTGGCTCATGGCGAACAGACTAGGGCTCGCGGCTCGGCGTTTGCCCAGAAACCGGCTCAGAGACGAAGTCGTCCGGCAGCGCCACGATGCCGGCGGCGTGCCGCTTGGCCAGCTCGGGGTAGTAGACCGGGTTCATCTTCACCCAGAACTCGGCCGGGGTGCCGGCGAGGTCACGCTTGACCTGCGCCGGGACGCCCGCGGCCAGCACGCCGGGCGGGATCACCGTGCCCGGGCCGACCAGCGACATCGCGGCGATCATCGAGCGCGAGCCGATCCGGGCGCCGTCGAGGATCACGCACCCGTTGCCGACCAGCGCCTCCTCCTCGATCACGGCGCCGTGGACCATGCACTGGTGCGCGACGGTGGCGCGCACGCCGACCTCGGTGGTCACCTCGGGCGTGGTGTGGATGACGGTGCCGTCCTGGACGTTCGCGTTCGCCCGGATGACGATCGGCCCGTCGTCACCGCGCAGCGTCGCTCCGTACCAGACCGACGCCCCGGACTCGACGGTGACGTCGCCGATGATTGTCGCGGTCGGCGCGATCCATGCGTCGGCCGCGATCGTCGGGTGCTTGCCCTCGTAGGAGAAGAAGTGGGCCACTCGGTGCTCCTTGCCTCGGCTGGTCAGTGGGGTGGTCGGGCGGCGAGGTCGGCGCACTGCCGGTCGGTGGCGAGCTCGGTCTGGATGCGGGTGGCCTCGGCGCCGGTCGCCGGCACAGGGACACCCCGCGCGTCGAGGTGCGACGGCGCGAACGCGTCGTTCACGACCCGGCCGTGGCGAAGGGTCAGCGTCAGCACACCGTTGTCGTCCTGGTCGTTGCCGAACGACATCCACCAGAGGTAGTTGCCGAGCCCGTAGGCGACGTACGTGCCGTCCTTGCGCCAGCCGGCGCCCTGCAGGACGTGCGCGTGCGTGCCGACGATCGCGGCCGCGCCGGCGTCGGCGAGGCGGGCGGCCAGCCCGGTCTGCAGCGACGACGGGCAGGTGTGGAACTCGATGCCCCAGTGCACGTAGACGATCACCACGTAGCCGGCCGCATGGGCCGCGCGCACCGCCGAGACCAACCGGTCGGAGAAGGCGTTCGCGACACCGGGGGAGTGCGCCCCGGCGCTGAACAGCCGCAACGTCGTCTCGTCCTGCACCTGGTCGGCGGCGAAGATCGCCAGCCGCGTGCCGCGGATCGTCGTCCGGTACGGCGTGAAGGCCGCGGCGGCGTCCTCGCCGATGCCGACGATCGGGAAGTGTTGGGCTTGCGCCGCGGCAAGGCTGTCGCGCAGGCCCGACGTCCCGTAGTCGGCGCCGTGGTTGTTGGCCATCGTCGCCACGTCGATGCCCGCGTCACGCAGCGCGCCGAGCGCCTTCGCCGGCGCGCGGAAGGTGAACTCCTTGGCCTGCTGGGTGCCGCCGGAGGTGACCGCGGTCTCGAGGTTGACCATCGTCAGGTCGGCCCGGCGCAACCCCGGTGCGGCCTGCGCGAAGACGGTGGCCGGGTTGCGGTCGAGCCGGGCGCGCACGCGTCCCGAGAAGTGGACGTCACCGGCGAAGGCCACGGTGACGCTGCCGTCGCTGGACGCGGCCGCGGAGCTCACGGCCGAGGAGCTGGAGGTCGAGGAGGGTACGGCCGACGTGGTGGACCGCGGATGCGTCGAGCGGGTCGCTGGCGACGAGCTCGCGGTGTCGCCGGTACTGCCGGTACAGCCGGGCAGGAGCACGACGACCGCCAGCACCGCGCAGGCCGCAGCGCGGCGACGGCGCCCCCTGACCGCTGTCATAGTCGCACTAGCATTCCCCATGTAGCGATCACCGCCCCGCACCGTGCCGGGTGGCCGTGTCGAAGGAGCCCGCGTTGACCAGCGTCCAGCCTGCCGAACCCGCCCGGACCTTCTCGGTCGCGGCCGGTACGACGGCCTTCGACGCGCTGCGTGAGGCGGGCGTCGAGCTCACCGGACCGCACGGTGCGGTGGTGGTGCGCGACGCCGACGGTGTGCTGCGAGACCTGTCGTGGATCCCCGACGCCGACGTCGAGGTCGAACCGGTCGCCGCCGAGTCGCCCGACGGCCTGGCCGTGCTGCGGCACTCCGCCGCGCACGCGATGGCGCAGGCCGTCCAGGACCTCTTTCCGGGCACTCTGCTCGGCATCGGGCCGCCGATCGAGGACGGCTTCTACTACGACTTCCTGCCCGAGCGACCCTTCACCCCCGAGGACCTCGCGGCCGTCGAGAAACGCATGGGCGAGATCATCAAGGCCGGCCAGCGCTTCGCACGGCGCCCGATCTCCGACGACGACGCGCGCGCCGAACTGGCGGACGAGCGGTTCAAGCTCGAGCTCATCGGGCTGAAGTCGACCGCCTCCGGGGAGGAGGCCACCGAGGTCGGCGACGGCGGCCTGACCATGTACGACAACCTGGATGCCAAGACCGGCGAGCGGGTCTGGACGGACCTCTGCCGCGGCCCGCACCTGCCGAACACCCGGCGTATCCCGGCCGTCAAGCTCATGCGCAGCGCGGCCGCCTACTGGCGCGGCAGCGAGA
>CAZZZE010000357.1:0-3275 GCA_964658365.1 uncultured Jatrophihabitantaceae bacterium | reverse complement strand
CTGGGGTTGCTCGCGCAGGCCCGGGCCGTACTCGACGACGCCGAGCGTGCCGACGACATCGGCGAGCGCTTCCGGCTGGCGCACCTGGCCGCGTTGCGCACGGCGGCCGCGGTGGCCGCGCAGCGGGGCCGCCCGGCCAGCTCCCGGCGCCGACTGATGAGCGTCTGGGTCGTGCTCGAGAAGGTCGCGCCCGAGTACGGCGAGTGGGCGGCGTTCTTCGCCTCCGGTGCCCAGGCCCGTGCCGCGGTCGAGGCCGGCTCGTGGTCCGCGGTCACTGGTCGCGCCGCCGATGACCAGGTGCGCGCGGCGCGCGACTTCCTCGCCCTCGTCGAGGGCTCGCTGGGCCTGCTGGCGGCCTAGCCGGCGCTACCAGCGGCGGCGCCCGGAGCGGCGCGCCGAACGTTGTCGCGGCCCGCGACTAGCCTGACTCCCGTGACCAGCGTGCCCACCGAAGCCGGTTCCGGCGAGCGCGGCGGGTCGCGCGGCGTGCCGGGGCGCGTCGGGCTGGTGTCGCGGTTGCTCGGCGCGGCGCTGCATGACATGACGCCCCGCCCGGCCACGGTCACCGTGCTCGACTGCGGCGGGGGCAGCGGCACCTACGCCGTTCCGTTGGCCAGCACCGGGCACGACGTCACGGTGCTCGACATCAGCGCCGACGCCCTGTCGACGCTGCGGTTGCGGGCCGCCGAGGCCGGGGTCACGACGCGGGTGCACGCGGTCGCCGGCGACGTCGAGCGGCTCGGCGAGCTGTTCGGCGAGCGCACCTTCGACGCCGTGCTCGCGCACGGCATCCTCGACGCGGTCGACGACGTCCCGGCCACGTTCGCGGCGATGGCCGGCGCGGTCCGCCCCGGCGGCCTGCTCAGCGTGCTCGTGGGCAACCCGCTGGCCTCGGTACTGGCGCGGGCGCTGGCGGGTGAGCCGGGTCAGGCGCTGCGCGAGCTGCGCGGGCTCGACACCCCGAGCGACGCGGTCGGCCCCGACACCGTCGCCGCCCTGTGCCCGGCGGCCGGGCTCACGGTCGTGGCCCGGCACGGCATCGGCGTGTTCTCCGACCTCGTGCCCGGAGCGGCCCTGGACTCCCCGGGCGCCCGGCAGGCGCTGGCCGACCTCGACGCCGAGGCGGCCGACCGCGTCCCGTTCGCCGACCTCGCCGCCCGCATCCACCTGCTGATCCGGGTAGCCGATGGGGCGTAGCGCCGACGTGCCCCGCACGGCGGGCACCTACGACGGCGACGACGCCGGGTGCCCGATGCTGCACGTCGACATGGACGCCTTCTACGCCAGCGTCGAGATCAAGCGCCGTCCCGAACTGCGGCACCGTCCGGTCGTGGTGGGCGGCGGGCACCGCGGGGTGGTCGCGGCGGCGTCGTACGAGGCCCGCAAGTACGGCATCCGCAGCGCCATGCCGATGAGTCAGGCGCTGCGGCGCTGCCCGCACGCGGTGGTGCTACCGCCCGACCGCGCCGCCTACACCGCGGCATCGGACCACGTCATGGCGATTCTGCGCGACGTCACCCCGCTGGTGCAGCCGCTCTCGCTCGACGAGGCCTTCCTCGATGTCTCCGGAGCCGGGCGGCTGCACGGCCGACCGGGCGCGATCGCCGCCACGATCCGGGCGCGGGTCGCGGCCGAGCTCGAGCTCACCTGCTCGGTCGGGGTCGCGCCCACCAAGTTCGTGGCGAAGCTGGCCTCGGCGCGGTGCAAGCCCGACGGGCTGCTGGTCGTGCCGGCGGCGCGGGTGCTCGACTTCCTGCACCCGCTGCCCGTCACCGCGCTGTGGGGTGTGGGCGAGCGGACCGCCGAGTCGCTGCACCGGCTCGGGTTGCGCACCGTCGCCGACCTCGCGGCCACGCCTGTCGACACGCTGCGCCGAGCGGTCGGTGCCGCGGTCGCCGAGCACCTGTCGGCGCTCGCGGTCGGCCACGATCCGCGGGTGGTCGAGCCCGACGAGGTCGAGAAGTCGATCAGTTCCGATCACACGCTCGACACCGACCTCGTGCTCGAGCAGGACGTGCGCCGCGAGCTGCTCCGGCTGGCCGAGGACGTCGGCAGCCGCGTCCGGTCGCGCGGTTTCCGGGCCCGCACCGTCGGCATCAAGATCCGTTTCGCCGACTTCCGCACGATCACGCGGGTCCGCACCCTGCCGTCGTGGACCGCGTCGACGGGTGAGATCTTCCAGACCGCTGCCGATCTGTACCGCGGTCTCAACCTCGACCAGCCTCGGGTCCGCCTCGTCGGCATCAAGTGCGAGAACCTGCGCGAGGCGGCCGAGGCGCCCGAGCAACTCAGCCTCGAGTTGTGGACCGCCGGCGCCTCCTGTGGGGACGAATCGGGACAGAACCGCACTGATCGCGCAGTCGATGCCGCCCGGCTGCGCTTCGGTGCCGATGCCGTGACCCCTGGCTCGTTGCTGCGCCGGCGGGGAGACGAGAGGTCCGTCGCGGTCGGTTCCGCCGACCGGCAGCGGCTGCGGGAACGACACCCGTCGGATTCAGGCGGTCCGTAACTTTCGAACGAGCGATTCGGCTCGTATGCTCGATGGTGTAGCCGCTGTTCACGCGGGTACACCGAAGTCACCCAAGTCACGTTCAGACGAGTTTCCGCCGTAGTCCAATCGGTCGCGGCGACGAAGGAGGGCCCGGTGCCGCTCTCCGACCACGAGCAGCGCTTGCTCGATGAGATCGAGCAGGCCCTGTACGCCGAAGATCCCAAGTTCGCGGCGTCGGTCCGTTCCGCCCGACGGCGGTCGCGGGCCCGCCGCTCCCTGGCCCTGGGCATCCTGGGTGCCATCGCCGGGCTGGGGCTCGTCCTCGCAGGCCTGGTCTTCCAGGTCATCGTCCTCAGCGTCGTCGGGTTCGTCCTGCTCGTCGGCTCCACCGGCTATGCCGTCCAGCTGCTGCGCGGGCGCGACCGCAACGGTGGCACCCCCGACGACGTCTCGGGTGCGCAGCGCCCGAACACCACGCCGCAGCGCCAGTCGGGTCTGCGCAACCGGATGGAAGACCGGCTGCGCAAGCGCTTCGACGAGAACTGAGTCGAGCTACCGACTGCGTCGAGCCGGCCGCGGCGTCAGAGCTCCCGGCTCCCGCGGCGCTGCCACCGGCCCCAGCCCAGCGAGGCCGGCCACAGCACCGAACGCACCCGGGTACTGAGGCTGCGTCCGGCCCGCAGGTCGCCTGCGACGGCTCGCAGGCCCCGCTCGAGTGCCGGCTCGTCGTCGAGCCGGCTGGTGGGGCCGGAATAGCTACCGCGCTCGACGGCGGCGGCGAGTT
>CAZZZE010000356.1:0-3291 GCA_964658365.1 uncultured Jatrophihabitantaceae bacterium | reverse complement strand
GCCCCTGACACGGCGACGGCCTCGACCTCGCCGAGGCTGCTGGCCGCCAACCGGGCCCGGGCCTCGGCGAGCGCCGGGCCGGGATCGGCGAGGTCGCTGCGGGTCACGGCCAGTACCGCGTGCCGCACGCGCAGCGCATCGACGGCGGCGAGGTGCTCGGCCGACTGCCGGGACCAGCCCCCGTCGGCGGCCACGACGAAGAGCACGGCCGGTGCCGGGCCCAGGCCGGCGAGCATGTTGGCGATGAAACGCTGATGGCCGGGCACGTCGACGAAGGCCAGCTGCTCGCCGGACGGCAGGTGCGTCCAGGCATAACCGAGGTCGATCGTCATGCCGCGACGTTCCTCGGCGAAGCGGTCGGGCTCCATCCCGGTCAGCGCGCGCACCAGCGTCGACTTGCCGTGATCGACGTGCCCGGCGGTGGCGAGGACGTGCATCAGCTCGCGGCGGCCAGCGCGGCGGCCACGGCGGTGGCGACGTCGCGGTCGGCCTCGGGCTCGACGCAGCGCAGGTCGAGCAGCAGCTGCCCCGCCTCGACGCGGCCGACGACGGGTGGCGTCCCGGCGCGCAACGGGGCGGCGAGCGCCGGCGGCAGCGCGACGGCCCACCCCGGCAGGACGACACCCGGGGCGCCGCCGCCGCCCACCGCACCGTCGCTGGCCACCACCTTGCCGCCGACTAGGGCGGCCAGCGCATCGCAGCGCGCACGCAGGACGTCGGAATCGGCAGTGAGGTAGCGCGCGGCGGGTGGCGGCGGACCGGCGAGGGTGGCCTCGAGGGCCGCGATGGTCAACTTGTCGATGCGCAGGGCGCGGGCCAGCGGGTGTCGGCGCAGCCGTTCGAGCACCTCGGCGTCGCCGAAGAGCAGGCCGGCCTGCGGCCCCCCGAGCAGCTTGTCGCCGCTACAGGTGACCACGGCTGCGCCCGCTCGCACCGCGGTGGTGACGTCGGGCTCGTCGGGCAGTAGGGGGTGCGGGGCGAGCAGCCCGCTGCCGACGTCGGCGATGACCGGCACGCCGAGCCCGGCCAGCTCGCCGACGGGTACGGCGCTGGTGAAGCCCTCGATCCGGAAGTTGCTGGGGTGCACCTTGAGGATCGCGCCGGTGTCCGGGCCGATCGCAGCGGCGTAGTCGCCGAGGCGGACCCGGTTGGTGGTGCCGACCTCGCGCAGCCGCGCGCCGGTCGAGGCGACGAGGTCGGGCAGCCGGAAGCCGTCGCCGATCTCGACCATCTCGCCCCGGCTGACGATCAGCTCGCGGCCCGCGGCGAGCTCCGTGGCGGCCAGTACGAGTGCCGCCGCCCCGTTGTTCACCGCGAACGCCGCGCCGGCGTCCGGCACCGCCCGCGCCAACGCGGCGAGCAGGCCGCGACCGCGGCGCGCCCGTCGTCCGTCGGCCAGGTCGAACTCGACGTCGACGTAGCCGGCCGACGCCGCGACCGCGCTGCGGGCCTGCTCGGACAGCGGAGCCCGGCCGAGATTGGTGTGCAGCACGACGCCGGTGGCGTTGAGCACCGGTCGGGCGCTCGCGACCCGCTCGGGCAGCGCGGCCACGACCGCGTCGGCGACGTCCTCTGGCGCCACCCGCCCGTCGCGCACCAGCTGCAATGTGTCGCGGACGGCCGCCTTCACCAACTCGCGACCGAGCCGCGCGCTCGCCGCGGCGAGCCGCGGGTCGGCCAGCACCGCATCGGTGCGCGGCACCTGTCGGCGCGGGTCGGGCACGTCGTCCTCCGTCGATCGTCCTGCGGAGACGGACGGGAATCGAACCCGCCAAGCCGAGGTACTCGACTTCACCGGTTTTGAAGACCGGGAGGGCCACCAGGCACCTGTACGCCTCCACCCGCGACGCTACCCGGCGACGCCGTTGCAGCACCCCAGCATGGGCCGCTCCAGATTCGTGGAGATTGGGGGTTGCGCTTCACGCAGACTTCACCTAGAGTCGTTCTTGGCAGTTGGTCATCAGTCCGGGGGGAACGGTGATCGCCGCGCACGAGCATCATCCGTGCGTGTCTGCAGCGGCTGGAGCTGACCCTTTCGGGGGACAGCGGTCAGCTCGCCGTGGGTAGCCTGCCGAAAACTGCACACGCAGCCCGCCGAGGCGGGAATGCCGCCAGAGCTGGAATCCCCTCTTCCAACAGGCTCTGAGCGGCATTTTTTTGTCCGCGTGTTGGCGTGGATACCGTGGCGGCATGGTTGCTTCGACGGCTGTCCGGCTCACCCAGTACGCCCACGGCGGAGGTTGCGCCTGCAAGATCCCGCCAGGCGAGCTCGAGGACATCGTGCGCGGTCTGGCCGGCGCTGCGTCGCCGGACCTGCTCGTCGGGCTCGACGACGGCGACGACGCCGCGGTGGTGCGCATCGACGAGCACACCGCGGTGGTCAGCACCGCCGACTTCTTCACCCCGGTCGTCGACGACGCCTACGACTTCGGCCGGATCGCCGCCGCGAACGCGCTGTCCGACGTCTACGCGATGGGCGGGCGTCCGATCGTCGCCCTGAACCTGGTTGGTTGGCCGCGAGACGTGCTGCCCGTCGAGCTGCTCGGCGAGGTACTGCGCGGTGGGGCTGACATCGCCGCCGTCGCGTCCTGCTTCGTCGGTGGCGGGCACAGCATCGACGACCCCGAGCCGAAGTACGGCATGGCCGTCACCGGCCTGGTGGATCCCGAGAGGCTGCTGCGCAACGACGCCGCGCGCGCCGGGCTGCCGATCAGCCTGACCAAGCCGCTGGGCGTCGGCGTGCTCAACAACCGGCACAAGTCGACCGGCGAGCGCTTCCCGCACGCCGTCGCCTCGATGGTCGCGCTGAACGCCGACGCTGCGCACGCGGCAGTCGCTGCCGGTGCGCGCGCAGCCACCGACGTCACCGGGTTCGGGCTGCTCGGTCACCTGTACAAGATGATGCGGGCGTCGGGGGTCTCGGCCACGATCGACGCCGCTGCGGTGCCCTACCTCGACGGTGCCCGCGCGGCGCTGCGCGACGGCTTCGTGAGCGGGGGAACGCGCCGCAACCTGGATTGGGTCCGCCCGCACCTGACGGCCGAGGTGTCCGAGGACGAGCTGTTGCTGCTGGCCGACGCGCAGACCAGCGGTGGCCTGCTCGTGATCGGCGAGGTACCCGGTGCTCCGGTGATCGGTGAGACCACGACGCAGGGCGCCGCGACGATCAGCGTGCGCTGATCACGACGCGTCGGTGCAGGGCGAGACATTCTCGCCCGCGCAGCGCGTACCTGCCGGGGTCTGGGCACCACGGGCGACGCGCTCGACCATGCCGCGGAACGCAGCCGCCTC
>CAZZZE010000355.1:0-3303 GCA_964658365.1 uncultured Jatrophihabitantaceae bacterium | reverse complement strand
CGTCGTGGCGAGGTGATCGGCGCTCCCTCTAGGCTCGGCCCGTGGACGAGCGCCGGTACGACCTCGTGCTCTGGGGTGCGACCGGGTTCGTCGGCCGGTTGGTCGCTCGGTGCCTGGCCGACCAGGTGCGCGCCGAGGGCGCGTCGCCGCGCATCGCGCTGGGCGGACGGTCGCAGGACCTGCTGACGGCGCTGGCCAGCGAACTCGACGTCGACTGGCCGTTGATCGTCGGCGATGCCGGTGACGAACGGCAGCTGGCCAGACTGGCCGCCTCGACCTCCGTCGTGGCCACGACCGTCGGCCCCTACCTGCGGCACGGCTTGCCGCTGGTGCTTGCCTGCGCGCGGGCGGGCACGTCGTACTGCGACCTCACCGGGGAGACGCTGTTCGTGCACTCGAGCATCGCCGCCGCGCACGAGCACGCAACCGAGACCGGCGCGCGCATCACCCACGCCTGCGGCTTCGACTCCGTGCCGTCGGATCTTGCCACCCTGCTGCTGCACCAACGGGTCACCGAGGACGGCGAGGGCACGCTCACCCGCACCATCAACGTCCTGACCTCGGCGTGGGGCGGGATCAGCCGCGGCACCCTGAACTCGCTGGTGGAGGACCGGGCCGCGGCCAGGTCCGACCCGGGTCTGAAGGCGATCGCGGACGACCCCTGGGCGCTGTCGACCCAACCCGGCGCGCAGCGCCCCGCCCGCACCGACAACGTGTGGCCCACCCGCGACGCGCTGACGCGCCGCTGGGTCGCGCCGTCGCCGTTCGGACCGTTCAACGAGCGGATCGTGCGCCGCAGTGCGACCCTGCTCGACGCGGTCGACGGTGAGGGGCACGGCTACGGGCAGGGCTTCGACTACCACGAGTACCTCGGCGCCAGCACCACCCCGGTCGCGCCCCTGGTGGCGACGGGGCTCGCCGCCGGGCTCAGCGCAGCCAGGACGGTGCTGGCGTCCGGCATGCCCCGTGCGCTGGTCAGCCCGCTGCTGCCCGGCCGCGGGCAAGGCCCGTCCGAACGCACCCGGCGCAACGGGTTCTTCCGGATGGAGGTGACGGCGCGCACGACGACGGGTGCGGAGTACCTGGCCGTGGTGTCGGCGCACGGCGACCCGGGCTACGCCGCCACCTCGGTGATGTTCGCGCAGAGCGCGCTCGCCCTCGCGGTGGACGAGCCGGTCGCGGCGGGCGGCGTGTTGACACCGGCGGTCGCCATCGGCGCGACCCTGCCCGACCGGCTGCGCCGCCAGGGCTTTGTGCTGTCGGTCGAGCGGCTGCCCACGCGCAGCAGATCGGTGACGACCACCCCCGACCCGCCCGCCCGAGCGCCGGGGTAGAGGCGACCAGTACCCTCGCCAGCTATGGACCTGGACATCATCGAGGACGCCGACGTCGACGAGCGCGCCGTGTTGCTGATCTCCGGTTCGGTCGACCTCGACAGCCGCGAGAAGCTTCTCGCCGCCGGGCGCGAGTCGCTCGGCCGCGACGATGTCGACGGCCTGATCGTCGACCTCGCCGGCGTCACCTTCATGGACTCCACGGGTATCGGCGCGTTCGTCGAGCTCTCGCGCGATGCCGAGGACCGCGACGCTACCTTCGCCATCCGCAATCCCTCGCCGCGCGTGCAGCGCCTGGTCGAGCTCGTCGGCCTCACCGACGTCTGGGCGCCGTCGACCGACTCCTAACCGGTCTGCGCCATGGACCTCGACCCGCGCCGGCTCGTGGTCCTGCGCGCGATCGACCGGCACGGCGGAGTGGTCGGTGCCGCTGCGGCCCTGCACGTGTCGCCTTCTGCGGTCTCGCAGCAGCTGGCCATGCTCGAGCGCGAGTCCGGCTTCGTGCTCGTCGACCGCTCGCGCCGCGGCGGCCAGCGCCCGCTCGAGTTCACCCCCGCCGGTCGACGCCTTGTCGCGCACGCCTACGAACTCGTGCAGGTACTCGAGGACGCCGAGGCCGAGCTGGGGTCGCTCGCCGACGACATCAGCGGCGAGGTACGCATCGCTGCGTTCTTCACCGTGCTCCGCGGCTTCGCCGGGACGGCGCTGGTAGAGCTGGGCCGGACCTACCCCGCGGTGCAGCCGCGGGTGTCGAACATCGACGACCGGACGACCGTCGACGACGTGCAGGCCGGCCGCCTGGACATCGCGCTCGTCGAGGACGACGCGCAGCGCCGCCGCATCGCTCCCCGTGGCCTGCACTACGAGGCGCTGGCCGACGACCCGTTCCGTGTCGCCGTCCCGATCAGCTGGCCGGAGTTCGACGACCTCGAGGCGGTGGCCGACCGGCACTGGATCGACGGTCCGGCCGACAGCGCCACCGGCCAAGCCATGGCGCGGGTGCGCGCGACCACCGGCCTTGCGCTGCCGGCGCCGCACCTGTGCCGCGAGTTCACCGCAGCCCTCGCCATGGTCGCGGCGGGTCTGGCGGGCGCGCTGATCCCCGGCCTCGCGCTCGCGGCGTCGGCACCTGCCGACGTGCGCATCGTGTCGGTGCCCGGGCTCGGCGCCCGGCGCATCGGGGTCGTCTACCGGCGCTCGCGCAACGAGCCGACGCCACCGGTGCGCGTCGTACTCGACCTGCTCCGCACGGCGGCCTCGGCCACCAGCGGGGGGTAAGCGCTCAGGCCTCGATCTGGACGAGCGGGTGGATGGCGGGCGCACCGTCGAGCGCCCAGCCGGCCACCGCGAACGTCCGGGCGATGTGTGCTGTCTTCATGTGCGCGTCGAGGTCGGCCTGCCCGCGCCATGACTCGACGGTGACGAACACGCCGGGAGTGCCCGCAGACTCGTACAGGGCGTAGGACAGGCAGCCTTCCTCGTCGCGCGTGGGCGCCACGAGTGCTGTCAAGGCATCGCGAACCACGTCGGCCGAACCTTCCTTGGCGGTGATCACGGCAACTACGGGGAGTTCAGACATCGGTGGTCCTTTCCAGATGGATCGACGGCCGATCCATTGCGAACGATGCTCCCGATGCAGCCTCTCGTCTACATACCATTAGGTATGGTCTAGTGAGCCAAAGAATTCCGGAAAATTGTTGGCCGTCGCTCCTTGCCGGCTCGCGTGGCGTCGGACATCATCTCGAGGATGAAAGCCCTATGGCGTAGGCGATTCGGCTTTCTCGCGCTGTTCGTGACGGCGACCGTGCTCTTCGCGCTGCACACGGTGCGCCGCAAACAAACGGCGCGCCGTGTTGACGACGACGTCTGGTCATCGTCCACTTGGTCCGAACACCAGCGCAGTTTGTCGAACGTTGCCGAGGAGGCACACCACATGACCGCAGCCAAGAAGGCCCCGGCCAGGAAGGCC
>CAZZZE010000354.1:0-3310 GCA_964658365.1 uncultured Jatrophihabitantaceae bacterium | reverse complement strand
CTGCTCTGCCGTCGCCACCATCACAGCCACCATCGCGACGAGTTCGCCATCGGGATCCAGGCGGACGGTTCGTTCGTCTTCCGTCGTGCCGACGGTCGGGTGCTGGAAAGACACGTCGACCCGAGCCGGCTGATCCCGGCGTCGCCGAACGTCATCCGCACCCAGCCCGCACCGCGCTGGATGGGTTCGGGTCAACGCCTCGACCGGCATTACGCGATCGCCGTGCTCGCCCAGCGGCGGAGGGCCGCGGTGCGCCTCGCGAGCTGAGCAACCGGCGCGACGTAAGCGCGCCACCGAAGGTTTCGCCGCGTCAGGCGCGGTCAACCCTTCGGGCGACGGCGACGGCGTAATACGCTGCGACGGTGGCTGACCGTATCCGCATCGTCATCGCCAAGCCGGGCCTGGACGGCCACGACCGCGGGGCGAAGGTCATTGCCCGTGCGCTGCGCGACGCCGGCATGGAGGTCGTCTACACCGGGCTGCACCAGACGCCCGAGCAGATCGTGCAGACGGTGGTGCAGGAGGACGCCGACGCCGTTGGGCTGTCCATCCTCTCCGGCGCGCACATGACCCTGTTTCGCCGCGTCGTCGAGCTGATGCGTGAGAACGAGGCGTCCGACGTCGTGCTCTTCGGCGGCGGGATCGTTCCCGAGGCCGACATCGCCGAGCTCGAGGCGATGGGCGTCGCCAAGATCTTCACGCCCGGGGCGACCATGGACGAGATCGTGGACTGGGTGCGTACCAACGTCGTCCCGCAGAGCGTCGGCTGACGATGCGCCCCGTGAATCCAGTCTCAGAGCGGGGCATGCGGCGGTGACCGTCCGGTAAGCAGGGCGTAGAACGTGAAGGTCACCAAGGTTCGGTGGCTCCAGTCGAAGCGAAACGGACGTGCCAGAGTGGATCTGTTCGAGTACCAGGCCAAGACCTTGTTCAAGGCGCACGGCGTCCCGACCGGCCTCGGCGAGGTGGCAACGACCGCTGACGAGGCGAAGGCCGTGGCCGAGAGGATCGGCGGCGTCACGGTCGTCAAGGCGCAGGTCAAGGTGGGTGGCCGCGGCAAGGCCGGCGGCGTCAAGGTCGCCAAGACGCCCGACGATGCCAGGGCCAACGCCGAACAGATCCTGGGCATGGACATCAAGGGCCACACCGTGCACCGCGTGCTGGTCGACCCGGGCGCGGACATCAAGGAGGAGTACTACGTCTCCTTCCTGCTCGACCGCACGAACCGCACCTTCCTGGCCATGGCGTCCTATGAGGGCGGCATGGAGATCGAGCAGCTCGCCGTCGAACGCCCCGAGGCGCTGGCCAAGATCCCGGTCAACGCCATCGACGGGGTCGACGACGCGAAGGCCCGCGAGATCGCGATCGCGGCCAAGTTCCCCGAGGACCTGATCGCGCCCGTTGCCGACGTCCTCGTCAAGCTCTGGGAGACCTTCGTCGCGCAGGACGCCACGCTCGTCGAGGTGAACCCGCTCGCCAAGGTTGCCGACGGCAGCATCCTCGCTCTCGACGGCAAGGTGACGCTCGACGAGAACGCCGACTTCCGCCAGCCCGGCAACGCCGCGCTGGAGGACAAGGACGCCGCCGACCCGCTCGAGGCGAAGGCCAAGGAGAAGCACCTCAACTACGTCAAGCTCGACGGCGAGGTCGGCATCATCGGCAACGGCGCGGGCCTGGTCATGTCGACCCTGGACGTCGTGGCCTACGCCGGCGAGAAGCACGGCGGTGTGAAGCCGGCGAACTTCCTCGACATCGGCGGCGGCGCCAGCGCCGAGGTCATGTCCAACGGCCTCGACATCATTCTGGGCGACCCGGCCGTGCGCTCGGTGTTCGTCAACGTCTTCGGCGGCATCACCAGCTGCGACGCGGTGGCCAACGGCATCGTCACCGCGCTCGGCATGCTCGGCGACAGCGCCACCAAGCCTCTCGTCGTCCGGCTGGACGGCAACAACGTCGAGGAGGGCCGGCGGATCCTCGCCGAGGCCGCGCACCCGCTGGTGACGGTCGTCGACACGATGGACGATGCGGCCGACAAGGCCGCCGAGCTCGCGAACGGCGGGAAGTGACCCATGGCAATTTTCCTGGATGACAACAGCAAGATCATCGTGCAGGGCATGACGGGCTCGGAGGGCATGAAGCACACCCGTCGCATGCTCGCGTCCGGCGCGGCCGTGGTCGGCGGCGTCAACGCCCGCAAGGCGGGCACGACGGTCGATGTCGACGGCACGTCGCTGCCGGTCTTCGGCTCGGTCGCCGACGCGATGGCCGAGACGGGCGCGAACGTGACCGTCGGGTTCGTCCCGCCCGCGTTCACCAAGGACTCGGTCATCGAGGCCATCGACGCCGCCATCCCGCTGGCCATCGTGATCACCGAGGGCGTGCCGGTGCACGACAGCGCGGCGTTCTGGGCCTACGCCCAGGGCAAGTCGACGCGCATCGTCGGCCCGAACTGTCCGGGCGTCATCAGTCCCGGCAAGTCGAACGCCGGCATCATCCCGGCCGACATCACGAAGGCGGGCCGCATCGGGCTGGTCTCGAAGTCCGGCACGCTGACCTATCAGATGATGTTCGAGCTGCGCGATTTCGGCTTCTCGACGTGCGTCGGCATCGGCGGCGACCCGATCATCGGCACCACGCACATCGACTGCCTCGAGGCCTTCCAGGCCGACCCCGAGACCGACGCGATCGTCATGATCGGCGAGATCGGTGGCGACGCCGAGGAGCGCGCGGCGGCCTACATCCAGGCGAATGTCACCAAGCCGGTCGTCGGTTACGTCGCCGGCTTCACCGCACCTGAGGGCAAGACGATGGGCCACGCCGGCGCCATCGTCTCGGGCTCGTCGGGCACCGCAGCGGCCAAGGCCGAGGCGCTCGAGGCGGCAGGCGTGAAGGTGGGCAAGACGCCGAGCGCCACCGCGCAGCTGATGCGGGAGATCCTCGGCGGCTGACCGCCCCTGCTGTGTACGGTCCAAGGACCGTCGCGGAGCCCGCTGTTCGCGGCCCTGCGGCGGTCCTTCGACGTACTCCGGGTC
Organism: uncultured Jatrophihabitantaceae bacterium; assembly: GCA_964658365.1. Classification (GTDB taxonomy): domain Bacteria; phylum Actinomycetota; class Actinomycetes; order Mycobacteriales; family Jatrophihabitantaceae; genus Jatrophihabitans. The sequence continues at coordinate 278 of CAZZZE010000354.1, read as the reverse complement.
CCTGCGCCGCGAGTGGTCCTTCGATTTGTCGCCGATCAGCGCTACCTTTCCTGCTGTTGCACTTCCTGAAAGTTAGCCAAGTACGGACACGGTCCCGCTTCGAAGGAGCACGAAATGACGTTCCAGCCGCCGCCTCCCGGTAGTCAACCGCCGCCCGGAAACCCGCCCCCACCGCCGCCGGGCCAGTGGGGCCCGCCGCCCACGGGCGGTCCCGGCGGATTCGATCCCACATCGATCAACCCGCTCGACTGGGGGATCGTCGGCGCCGGCGTCCTGGC
>CAZZZE010000353.1:0-3317 GCA_964658365.1 uncultured Jatrophihabitantaceae bacterium | reverse complement strand
CTTGCGAATCTTGACGACACTCGGCTCGGTCGTGCGCTTCGCGGCGGCCCTGGTCATGATCGATGTCCCTGACCGTCAGCGCAGGCCGGCAGCGCTGATGCGCTCCTGCGCGGCGGCGATGCCGCCCTGCAGCTCGATCAGGGCGGCGTTCAGCGACTGCAGCTGTGCGATGTCGCGGCGCAGGCGACGGGTCTTCCACGCCAGCTCGTAGGCGCAGAACCCGAGAACCACGAGGGCGATGACGGCCGCAGCGATCCAGGCGCCGATGGGGATCCACTCCACGCCGAGCAGTCTACGTCGCCCCCGCCCGTCACCTGCCTATCCGTAGGCGGCGAGTGTGCGAGCGGCCTCGGCGCGGACGTCCTCGGCGAGCCACTCCGGTGACAGCACCTCGACCTGGCCGGCCGAGCCGAGGACGAGGGCCCGCACCCAGCCCGGGTCGGCCACGCGTAACTCGATGCGCAGGCGTTCGCCGTCCCCGGGCAGGCCCTCGACGACCGAGCTCTCGACGGCGTAGTAGTCGGCGACCCACGCGTAGGCCGGCCCGAGGCGCAGCACGACGAGCAGGTGCTCCGCCGCCGGCTGGAAGACGCCCTCGGACAGGTCGCGCAGCTCGATCCCGGCCGGGACCGACGCCGGCTCGTCGAGTTCGACGACGTCCTCGATGCGGTCGACGCGGAAGACCCGCATGCCCTCGACCCGGCGGCACCAGGCCTCGACGTAGGCGTTCCCGTCGGCCGTGAACACGCGCAGCGGGTCGATCGTGCGCTCGGACGTCTCGTCGCGCGAGGCGCTGTAGTACCGGATCCGCAGCGCGTGGCGCCGGTCCACAGCGTTGCGCAGCAGTGGCAGCAGCCGCTCGGCGTCGTCGAGACGCACCGCGACCGTCTCGTCGCGTACCGCCTCACCGGCCACCGATTCGACCTTGGCCAGCGCGCGCCGCACGGCGTCGGTGTCGGCCAGGCCGGGCGTCTCGGCCAGGGTGCGCAGCGCCACGACCAGGGCCAGGGCCTCCTCGGCGGTCAGGCGCAACGGTCGCGACATCCCGGCGTCGAAGACGACCTCGACGTTCTCGCCCTCGAAGGACAGGTCGATCAGGTCGCCGGGGCCATGACCGGGTAGCCCGCACATCCACAGCAGCGTCAGGTCGCGCCGCAGCTGCGCGCCGCTGACGCCGAAGTCGGCGGCGGCCTGCTCGACGCTGATGCCCGGCCGGGCCTGCAGGTAGGGCACGAGTGCGAGCAGCCGGGGCAGGCGCTCCTCGTTCGAGTTGACCGCCATCAGCCCGACACGCCCACGGCCGCCCGCAGTCGGGCGAGGACGGCGGCGACCAGATCCGGCGGCTCGAGCACCCGGGCCGCCGAGCCGCTGCCGGCGATGATGCGGGCCAACCATTCGGTGTCGGTGAAATCGATGGTGAGCACGCCGTCGCGCTCGGATCGCGCGATGCGCCGCAGCTGGCCCGCGCCTGCGCCGGTGACCTGCACCCGGGCCACGCGGTCACGCTCGGGCTGGATGCCGGTGACCAGCGCGGAGAGGTTGACCTGCTCGGGTCGCTCGAAGGCGCCCGGACCGCCGACCGTGGTGACCGCACCGGTGATGCGGCCGAGGCGGAAGCTGCGCGCCTCCCCCCGGTCGCGGTCGAGACCCGCGACGTACCAGCGCTTGCGCCACGACAGCACCCCCCACGGCTCGAGGGTGCGCGTCTGGGGTTCGGCGGCGCCGGACTTGGTGTAGTCGAAGCGCACGACGGTGGCCGAACGCGACGCGGCCAGCAGCGGCGGCAGGCTGGGGTCGCTCGCGTCGAGCTGGGGCACCGCGCCCGGGGCGTCGGCGGCGCGGACGTCGGTGCCGGCGGCGCGCAACTTGATCAGCGCCTGCCGGGCCGGTTCGCCCAGCGTGGCCGACTGCCAGAGGCGGGCGGCCAGACCCACCGCGGCCGCCTCCGCGGCGTCGAACTCGATGGGCGGCAACTCGTAGTCGCGGCGCGGGATCCGGTAGCCGTCCTCGGCGTCGAAGTGGCTGTTGCGACCGGTCTCGAGGGGGATGCCGAGGTCGCGCAGCTCGGCCTTGTCCCGCTCGAACATGCGCTTGAACGCCTCATCGGTGGCCTTCGCACCGTCGGCCGCCTCGTAACCAGGGACGGCATCGCGGATCCGCTCGGCGGTGAGGAACTGGCGCGTCGAGAGCAGGCAGATCACCAGGTTGACGAGTCGCTCCGCACGCCGGGCTGCCATGTCCTCAAAGCTAATCCGGGCGCGCGGCCGGCGCTGCGCGCCACGCCTCGACGGCATCGTCGCGTCCTGCACGTCATGATCCGACGTCACATCGAGGCGATGAGTTTCTCGACCCGCTCGTCGACGCTGCGGAACGGGTCCTTGCACAGCACGGTGCGCTGGGCCTGATCGTTGAGCTTGAGGTGCACCCAGTCGACGGTGAAGTCCCGGCGCCGTTCCTGCGCGCGCTTGATGAAGTCGCCGCGCAGCTTGGCGCGGGTGTGCTGCGGCGGGACGCTCTTGGCCTCGAAGATCTCGAGGTCGCTGACGACGCGGTCGACCGCGCCCTTGCGCTGCAACAGGTAGTACAGCCCGCGCGTGCGCGAGATGTCGTGGTAGGCGAGGTCGAGCTGCGCCACCCGCGGCGAGCTCAGCGGCAGGTCGTGCTTGGCGCGGTAGCGCTCGATGAGCTGGTACTTGGTGGCCCAGTCGATTTCCCGGTCGATGAGGCTGAGGTCCTGCTTCTCGACGGCGTCGAGCGTGCGGCCCCACAGCTCGAGCACCCGCTTGGAGGACGCGTCCTCACCGGTGCGAGCCACGAAGTCGACGGCCTTGCCGTAGTACTCGCGCTGGATCTGCAACGCCGACGCGCTGCGCCCGGCCGCGAGGCGGACCGCGCGCGTGCCGGTGAGGTCGTGGCTGATCTCGCGGATGGCCCGGATCGGGTTCTCGAGGGTGAGGTCGTTGAACTGCACGCCGTCCTCGATCATCCGCAGCACGAGGTGGGCCGAGCCCACCTTGAGCAACGTGGTGGACTCGTTCATGTTCGAGTCGCCGACGATGACGTGCAGGCGGCGGTAGCGCTCGGCGTCGGCGTGCGGCTCGTCGCGGGTGTTGATGATCGGGCGGCTGCGGGTGGTGGCCGAGCTGACGCCCTCCCAGATGTGCTCGGCACGCTGGCTGACGCAATAGACCGCGCCGCGCGGCGTCTGCAAGACCTTGCCGGCGCCGCAGATCAGCTGCCGGGTGACGAGGAACGGGATCAGGATGTCGGCCAGCCTGCTGAATTCTCCGTGCCGGCCGACGAGGAAGTTCTCGTGG
>CAZZZE010000352.1:0-3346 GCA_964658365.1 uncultured Jatrophihabitantaceae bacterium | reverse complement strand
ACCGCAGCAAGGACGTCATCAAGTCCGGCGGCGAGTGGATCTCCTCCGTCGAGCTCGAGAACCTGCTGGCGGCGAGCCCCGACGTCGCCGAGGCCGCCGTCATCGGCATCCCCGACGAGAAGTGGACCGAGCGCCCGCTGGCGGCGGTCGTGCTGCGCTCGGGCGCCGACCCGTCCCCCGAGCAGCTCGCCCGGTTCCTCGACGGCAAGGTCGCGGCGTGGCAGATCCCCGAGAACTGGACGTTCATCGACGAGGTCCCGAAGACGACGGTGGGCAAGTTCGACAAGAAGGTGCTGCGCGCGCAGTTCGCCGACGGCGCGCTCAAGGTCGAGCGCAGCCGCTGATCCTCAGCCGTTGAGGTAGGCCAGCACGGCCAACACCCGGCGGTTGTCGTCCTCCGACTGCGGCAGGCCGAGCTTGCCGAAGATGCTGTTCGTGTGCTTGCTGACCGCCTTCTCGCTGACCGTGAGCTTGGCCGCGATGGCCGCGTTCGACCGGCCCTCGGCCATCGCCTCGAGCACGTCGCGCTCCCGCGGGGTCAGCGTCGACAGGGGCCGGTCCCCGGCCCGCCGGGTGAGCAGCTGGGCCACGACGTCGGGGTCCATGGCCGTGCCGCCGGCAGCCACCTGACGCACGGCGTCGACGAACTGCCGCACATTGAACACCCGGTCCTTGAGCAGGTAGCCGACGCCACCGGAGCGGTCGGCCAGCAGTTCGCGGGCGTACAGCTGCTCGACGTACTGCGACAGCACCAGCACCGGCAGGCCCGGCACCTGACGGCGCGCCTCGATCGCCGCGCGCAGGCCCTCGTCGGTGAAGGTCGGCGGCAGCCGGACGTCCACGACCGCGATGTCGGGCTGGTGGGTGAGCAGGGCGCGCAGCAGCGACGGCCCGTTGTCGACGGCTTCGACGACCTCGCAGTCGTTGGCCTCGAGCAGCCGGATCAGCCCGTCGCGGAGGAGGGCAAGGTCTTCGGCGAGGACGACGCGCACGGCAGCACCATAGCCACGACCGTGGGACCACCCGGCGGGCTGGACACCGAGAGCGAGCCGTCGAAGGCGGACAGCCGGCGTTCGATGCCGCGCAGGCCGGTGCCGGCCGCCGGGTCGGCGCCCCCGCGGCCGTCGTCGCTGACTGCGATCCGCAGCGTGTCGCTGTCGAGGTCCAGGGCGACGATCGCGCGCCCCGCACCGCTGTGCTTGCCGACGTTGGCCAGCGCCTCGGCGACGGCGAAGTACGCCGCCGACTCGACCGGCGCCGGCAACCGTCCGACCGTGTCGGCCCGGACCTCCGTGGGCAGCGGGCCGGCCAGGGCCAGCGCCTGCACCGCGCCCACTAGGCCGCGATCGGCCAGCACCGGCGGGTGGATGCCGCGGACGAGATCGCGCAGTTCACCCAGCGCCGCGCTGCTCGACGCCCGGGCCTCGTTGATCAGCGCGCGGGCGGCGTCCGGGTCGCGGGTGAACTGGTCCTCGGCGAGCGCGAGGCTCATGCCCACCGCGACGATGCGGGCCTGCGCCCCGTCGTGCAGGTCGCGCTCGATGCGTCGGAGCTCGGCGGCCGAGGTGTCGACGGTCTCGGCCCGCGACTCGGTCAGCTGCTCCACCCGCAGCGCGAGCCGACTCTTCTCCGACGTGGACAGCAACGCACGCCCGATTGCGGCGTCCGCGCGCAGCGCCAGACCCGGCCACGGCAACCACAGGACCAGGTCGAGGACGGCCTCGACCAGGGCGACGATGCTCAGCGCGAGCCCCACGGTGCCGTTGACCAGCAGCCAGTAGATGTCGCGTCGACGGGCCGGGTCGCGGAACAGCAGCCGCAACCGGCCGAGCCAGCCCAGACCGTCGCTGCGCAGGTAGGGCGAGCCGATCGGCTCCTTGGCGTCGATCTGCGGGATACGGCGCCGCGCCCGCTCGGCCAGTGGTCGCATCACCCAGACCGACCCGAGTAGCAGCGGGATGCCGGCGGACACGACGATCAGGGCGGTGCCGACGGTGGAGGTGATGAACAGCGTCAGGCAGATCGCAGCGACCACGACCGCCTCGACCGACCAGCCCAGCAGGCTCAGTCGACGACGCAGTGTGCAGGCCACCCCGCCATCCTGGCGCACTCGGGCGCCGTCCGCGGTGGAGAAACGTCCACCCCGGGTCGGGGTCCAGGACCCCTGCGCCGTAGGTCGCGGGCCGGAAGCGTCATCGGTACCGCACCGACGACGGCAGGAAGGCCCCGCCATGCCCACCACCCCGAACACCCGACGGCCACCCGTGACCGTGCGCGCCGCGCGCTGGAGCGCCACGAACCCGTGGAAGGCGATCGCCATGTGGCTCGTCCTCGTCGCGGCCTGCCTGGCGATCGGTAGCCTGGCCGGCACCGAGCAGGCGAGCGACCTGGATACCATGACCGGCCAGTCCGCCAGGGCCGCCCACTGGCTGCACGACAGCGGGCTGCAACGCCCGGACACCGAGAACGTGCTCGTCACCGCACGCACCGGCACCCTCGACGTCGGCGAGGCCCGCGCCGCTCTCGCCCAAGCCGCACAGAGCCTGCGGACCCTGGCCCTCGTCTCGCAGGTCGGTCCGGTCATCGCAGCACGGGACGGCACCGCCCTGACGATCGCGGCGACACTGCGCGACGCAGGCAAGGACCAATCCGAGGTCGACGTCAGCCCGCTGCAGGACGTGACCGCGGCGGTGCAACGTGCGCATCCCGACCTGCGCGTCGAGCAGGTCGGCGCGGTGTCGCTCAACAAGGCCGTCAACGACCGGGTCGACCAGGACCTCTCGGCGGCGGAGACGTTCAGCCTGCCCGTCACCCTGATCATCCTGCTGGTGGCCTTCGGGGCGATCGTTGCCGCCGGTGTCCCGGTGCTGCTGGCACTGTCCGCGGTCGGGTCGGCGACCGGGCTGTCCGCGCTGGCCTCGCACGTCGTGCCGGACTCCGGCAGCACCTCCGCCGTGATCCTGCTGATGGGCATGGCCGTCGGCGTCGACTACTCGCTGTTCTACGTCAAACGGGCCCGCGCCGAACGGCACCGCGGCCACACCGCGCTGGACTCGGTGGACATCGCGGCCGAGACCGCGGGGCACTCGGTCCTGGTGTCCGGCGTTGCGGTCGTGGTCGCCATGGTCGGCATGTACCTGACCGGCAACGTCGTCTTCGCCTCGCTGGCCACCGGGTCGATCATCGTGGTCGCCGTCGCCGTGCTGGGTTCGTTGACCGTGCTGCCCGCGCTGCTGGTCAAGCTGGGCCGCACCATCGACCGGCCGCGCGTGCCCCTGCTCTGGCGGCTGACGGCCGGCGACCGCACGCCCCGCTTCTGGCCGGCGCTGCTCCGCCCGGCGCTGGA
>CAZZZE010000351.1:0-3365 GCA_964658365.1 uncultured Jatrophihabitantaceae bacterium | reverse complement strand
ACCCACCCATCCGAGGAGCATTTCGTGACCGCTACCACCACGACGACGGTGGCGCTACCCACCGGTACCTACCAGATCGACCCGATCCACTCGACGATCGGCTTCGCCCTGCGTTTCAACGGCCTGTCCATGTTCCGCAGCACCTTCTCCGGCATGTCCGGGACGCTCGCCGACGGCCAGCTGACCGGCAGCGTGGACGTCGAGACGCTGAACATCAAGATGCCGCGGTTCCGTGAGCACTTGCTGACCGCGGACTTCTTCTGGATCGACCGCTATCCGACGGCTGACTTCACCTCGACCGCCATCACGCTGACCGACACCGGTGACATCACCTTCGAGGGCGACCTGACCATCCGCGGCGCCACCCGCCCGGTGGTCGGCGTCGGCACCTTCGCGGCCGCCGAGGATGCGTTCGGCAACGACCGCATCGGCATGACAGTTCGCGCGAGCATCGACCGTCGCGACTTCGGCTTCACCTGGCAGAACCCGCTGCCCAACGGCGGAGACTCCCTGGCCTGGAAGGCCGAGCTCACCGCGGACGTGCAGATGGTGAAACCGCACGACGACTGACCCCGCACGGGTCCTGACGAGGCGGTGTGTCCGGCGAGCGGACGCACCGCCCTTCGGCGTGGGCCGCCGCACACAGTGACTTCCGTTATGAAGAACGACCCTTCTCGCTACAGAATCGTGCCTTGACAAGGCGACTGGCGGCCGGAGAGAGTACCCGCGTATGGATTCTGCTGAACGGAAGCTCGCAGAATCGTCCAGGGCATTGCCGCCCCAGCAGAGGATGGTGTCGATTCGTGACTAGGAAACTCGCACACGGCCGCGCACGGGCGGTGCGACCGCTCGGCGTGGCCATCGCCGTCGGCGCGGCCTGCGCCATGATGCTCAGCGCCTGCAGCTCGTCGTCGAAGAGCGGCGGCTCCTCGTCGTCCTCGACGGGTTCCAAAAGCAGCTCAGCGAGTAGCAGCGGCCTGACCACGGCAGACATCGCCAAGGTCAAGGCGTTCACGGGAGGCACGCTGGGCAAGGCCGACTCCAGCAAGTCGCCGATCAAGGTGGGCATCGTCGTCAGCAACACCGGTCAGTTCGCGCAGGACTGGATCAAGGATGCCTTCACGAACGCCATCAGCATCGTCAACGACCATCTCAGCGGCATCCAGGGCCACCCGATCCAGTTCGTCACCTGTGACTTCGGGACGTCCGCGCAGCAGGGCCAGGACTGCGGGTCCAAGTTCGCCAACGACCCCAGCATCAAGCTCGTGCTCTACGGCGGTGGCACGACGGGTGGTGCTCAGCTGCACGCGGCCAACGGCGGCAAGAAGGTCTACCTGTGCGGAATCACCTCGCCCGAGGACGCGACGGCCAAGAACACCTTCTGTACAGCGTCCGGCGCGCTCGGTACCGGCACCTTCATCACCTACATCAAGAAGTACGTCAAGGCGAAGTCGGTGGCGATCCTGTCGGTCAACGACCCGATCATCGCGGCCATCATCAACGGCGTGAAGAAGCAGTTCCAGTCCGGCGGGATCTCGGCGAAGGCCGGCCTGGCGGCGGTGGGCTCGACCGACGTCACCTCGGCCGTCGTGGCGAGCGGAGCACAGACCGCGGACGTCATCCTGCTGCAGACGCCGTCGGTCTCCGAGTGCGTGCCGTTCATCAAGGCGCTGAACTCTCTGGGCGTGAAGGCACCCGTGGTGTCCCTGGGGCAGTGCGCGGACCCCACCGTCGCCAAGACCCTCGGTGACACGCCGAAGTACACCTATTACGACTACAGCAACAACCAGCAGGTTCCCGATGCAGCAGGGCACGTCAAGGTGTGGGAGGACGCGAACAAGTCCTACATCGACTCGACCGGCAGCAACTCGATCATCAACTTCAGCAACGGGTTGTTGATGGCCAAGATCTTCAACGAGCTGGGCCCGGACAACCTGACGACCGCGTCGGTCGCGGCGAAGCTGGAGGCGTTCACCGGGCCCACGTTCATCGGTGAGACGCAGGAGAAGTTCGGCGCGAAGCCGTATACCTCGGTCGGCAGCCTGCGGGCCCGCTTCTTCACCTACAAGGGCAACGGCACATGGGTCGACGCGACGGGCGGCGCGTTCGTGAGCCCGCCCGCCGGCTGAGCGAGTGGCCACTGCGAAGCCGCTGGGACGTCCTGTCGGGCCGGTGCTGATCGTCGGCGCCGGCCCGACGGGCCTCACCCTGGCGAACCTGCTCGGCGGCCGGGGGGTCGAGGTACTGCTGCTCGAGCGCAACCCGGCCACCGGCGACCTGCCGCGCGCGGTCAGTTTCGACGACGAGTCGATGCGCACGCTGCAGGCCGCTGGGCTCGACCGGTCGGCGTACGAGATCATCGTGCAGGGCACCGGCACGAAGTACTTCGGCGCCGACGACCGACCCATCGCCTACCAGCGCGGCCCTCGCCGCCCGCCGCTCGGGCACCCGGTCAAGAACCCGTTCAGCCAGCCGGAGTTCGAGAAGCTGCTGCTCGCCGGGCTCGAGCGGTTCACCAACGTCACCGTGCAGATGTCGACCGAGGTGGTCGGCCTGGCGATCCGGCCCGACTCCGCGGTCGCCACGGTGCGGGGCCTCGACGGTGCCGAGCGGGAGGTCGCCGCCCGGCTGGTCGTCGGCTGCGACGGCGGCCGCAGCCCGGTGCGCGACTGGGCCGGGATCGACATGACCGGCTCGTCACTCGAGCAGCCGTGGATCGTCGTCGACACCGTCGAGGACCACCACGACGAGCGCTACGCGATGCACCACTGCGACCCGCGCCGGCCGTTCGTGATCGTGGCCGGACGCGACGGGCGCTGCCGTTACGAGCTGATGCTGCTGCCCGGAGAGGACGCGGCCACCATGACCACGGTGGCGTCCGTGCAGCGCCTGCTGGCACCTTTCCGCCCGATCACCGCCGAGCAGATCGAGCGCTGCATCGTCTACACCTTCCACGCCCTTGTGGCGCGGCGGTGGCGGGAGGGCTCCGTCCTGCTCGCCGGCGACGCGGCGCACATGATGCCGCCGTTCGCCGGCCAGGGACTCAACAGCGGGATGCGCGACGCCGCGAACCTGGCCTGGAAGATCGAGCTCGTCGCCGGCGGCCGCGCCGACGACACGCTGCTCGACACCTACGAGGTAGAGCGCCGCCCGCACGCCGAGGCGAGCGTCCGCTTCTCGCGGCGCCTCGGCACGGTGATGATGACCCGCAACCCGGCGCTGGCGCGGGGCCGGGACGTGCTGATCCGCACCCTCACCCGGCTCCCGGCCGTCGACCGGTACGTGACCGAGGGCCGCTTCCGGCCGGTCGCCCGCTTCGGGGCGGGCGGGGCGCTGGTCCCCGATCCCGACGTCGACGTCGTCGG
>CAZZZE010000350.1:2991-3372 GCA_964658365.1 uncultured Jatrophihabitantaceae bacterium | reverse complement strand
TGAGCTCGCAGACCCGGGTGAGCGCGTCGACCGGCGATTCGCCGGCGACGACGGCGAGCGCGAGCAGGTCGGCTACGACCGGGAACTCCGACAGCATCGCCTGCTCGCGGCGCTCGAGCTGCTGGGACAGGTACCAGTCACGCCCGAGCACGCCGCCGGCCAGCCCGGCCAGCGCAGCGAGCGCGACGAACACCGGGCTGACCCCGCCGCGGGCCCAGCCGCCGAGCGCCACGAGCACCGCGCCACCCGCCGTGCCGGCGACACCCCACACGACCTGCTCGACCCGGAACTCCTCGAGCGTCATGGCGCTGCCCAGGCCGCCGAGGCGACGGCGCACGGAGCCGGCGCCCGATCCGGCGCTGGTCGTCGTGCAGGCGCTGC
>CAZZZE010000350.1:0-2981 GCA_964658365.1 uncultured Jatrophihabitantaceae bacterium | reverse complement strand
CCGACCGCGCGGTCGAGAACGCGCACGAGTTCGCCGAGCACGGGCCCGAACACCCGGCGCACGACGGTGAACGGGGCCGACGTCGCGGTCGGGCGGACCAGCAGCCGCGACGGTGGCGGGGCGTCGCCGAGGTAGGGCGCGATGCGGTCGGCCAGCCGGATGGGGCGCATCGGCGGGGTGGCGCGCACGGCCAGCACCACACCCAGGGCGGCCAGCAGCCCGAGCCCGGCACCGACGAACCACAGGCCGGTCACCGCAGCACCCGGCGTTCCTCGGGCAGCTTGCCGATGTGCAGCATCACGCGGTAGGCGACGACGCACACGAGCGCACCGATCGCCAGCAGCAGCGTGCCGCCGGCGGTGTCGTAGGCCCGCAGCGTCGTGGACTGCGTACCGAGCAGGAGCAGGACGACCCAGGGCGCCGCCACCGCGAGCCGGGCTGCGTTGATCACCCAGCCCTGCCTGGTCTCGAGTTCGGCGCGGGTGCGGGCGTCGGCACGCAGCAGCTCCGACAGTGTGCGCAGCACCGTGCCGAGGTCGCTGCCGCCGACCTCGCGGGCCACCCGCATCGTCTCGCAGACGCGGTCGCCGACCGGGTCGGCAAGGTCGTCCTTCAGCGCGTCGAGGCAGCTGCCGAAGCGACCGCTCGCCCGGTAGTTCGCGGCGAAGCGGGCGAAGGGCGCGCGCAGCTCGGCCGGCCCGCGGACGGCGAGGGCGGACAGGCCTTCGGGCAGCGACATGCCGGCCCGGACGGCCGAGGCGAGGTTGTCGATCGCCTCGGGCCACAGCTCGCGCAGCGTGCCCTGCCGTCGTGCGCGCATGCGACGCACCGCCAGCAACGGCATGAAGAAGCCGAAGACGCCGAAGCAGGACGCGACGGCGACGGTGCGGGTGACGGCCAGGACGAGGACGAAGGCGACAGCGGCGGCGAGGACCTGCAGCGCGAACAGCTGACCCGGGCCGACGCCGTCGATGCCCGCCTGCCGCAGCAGGTCCCGACGGCGGGTGGCCCAGCCGATGGACGTCGCGCGCCGCTGCGGGGCGCGCGGGCCGCTGCGCCAGATGAGCATCAGGCCCAGCCCGGCGAGCAGTCCGACGAGCGCACCCACGTCAGCCCCCGGCCGCGGGACGCAGGTCGGCACGGTGTCCGAGGGCGTGCGCGAGGTCGATGCCGGCCGCCTCGTACCGCTCGGGGTGCGGCGGGTAGCCGTCGGCCCGCTCGAGGCGGCCGCGCCGCGAGGTGAAGATCTCGGACGTCTCGATGACGTCGCCCTCCACCCGACCGGTGACGCCGACGATCTCGCGCACCGTGCGCTGCCCGCTCGCGTCGAGACCGAGATGCACGACGAGGTCGACACTCGTGGCCACCGTCGGCACAACGAACGCCGCCGACACGTTCTCACCGGCCAGCAGCGGCAACGTGCACATCTTGATCAGCGCCTCACGGGCCGAGTTGGCGTGCAAGGTGCACATCCCGGGCAGCCCGCTGTTCAACGCTATGAGCAGATCGAGGCACTCCTCCTGGCGGACCTCACCGACCACGAGCCGCGAGGGCCGCATCCGTAGCGCCTCCTTGATCAAGCGGCGCAGCGGGATCTCGCCGGTGCCCTCGAGGTTCGGCTGGCGGGTCTGCATGGCCACGACGTCGGGAAGCCGGATCGCGAGCTCGAAGACCTCCTCGACCGTGACGACCCGCTCGCGCGCGGGCACCGCGCTGCACAGCGCGTTGAGCATGGTCGTCTTCCCGGCCTGGGTGCCGCCGGCGATCAACAGGTTCAGCCCGGCCACCACGGAGGACTCGAGGAAGCGCGCCGACTGCTCGGTCAGCGAGCCGGCGTTGACGAGGTCGTCGAGCGAACGCAGCCCGACCGCGAACTTCCTGATGTTGACGGCCATGTGCCGGCGGGTGATCGAGGGGATGACCACGTGCAGACGGGATCCGTCGGGCAGCATGGCGTCGACGAACGGCGTGCTGAGGTCCAGGCGGCGCCCGGTCGGGCGCAGCATCCGCTCGACCAGTTCGGCGACCTGATCGGCGGTGAGGATCACCGTCGTGAGCTCGGAGCGCCCGTTACGGGCCACGAAGACCCGGCCCGGTTCGTTGATCCAAATCTCCTCGACGCCGGGGTCGTCGAGCATCGGCTGCAGCGGGCCGAACCCGGCCACCGCGTCGATCAACTCGCGCGTCGTCGCGACCGGGTCGCCCATCGGCGGCAGGCTGTTCGTGACGGATCGGTCGCGGTACTCGCCGACGACCTCGTCGACCAGTCGGGCGACGACACCGGGCTCGGCGATGGGATCGATCCCGCGGCGGCGCACGAGCTCGCGCACCTCGGTCTCGAGGATGGTCTGGGCAGACCGATCCGCCTCGAGCGTCACGTCCCCCACCCCCGTGTCGCGCTAAGAGAATCTTGAGGATAAGTGAAGAGGCCGTGCTGCTCCACACGGAACGGACGGCCCTGTGGACGGTCCTTGTCGTCGGGCGCAGCGAGGCACACGATGGATCGATGCGGTGGGTGGGTCCGGTCGTCGACCGGGACGACGAGTTCACGCCGTTCCTGACCGCCCACCTGCCGGTGCCCGCGGTCGCGCTGCGCCGCACCAGCCTCGTCCTCGTGCTGGCCGGGTTCGGCACGGCTCTCGGGGAGGTGATCCACTACAACGAGCAGGTCCAGCTGGCCGGGGTCAGCGCGCTGGAAATCCTCGGCTACCTGCTGCTCGTCGACCTGCCGACCCGGCGGCTGCACCGCTACAGCCGGGTGAGCGCCGGCTACGCACTCGTGCACCTGCTCTCGACGCTCGCCCTGATCGCCTGGACCTGGCTGCTGCCGCTCGCCGACTCGGGCCCCGATGCCGACCAGCGCGGCGCGTCGGTGCTGGCCGGCCTGCTCGGCGCCCCGCACCCGAGCTCGCCCGGCGGCTATCGCGCCCTGGCGTGGGTGTGCGGCTCGCTCGGCGTGGTCGGCGGCGTCGCGCTGCACG
>CAZZZE010000349.1:0-3378 GCA_964658365.1 uncultured Jatrophihabitantaceae bacterium | reverse complement strand
TGGTGCTGACCGAGGACGTCTGCGTCCCGAAGGCCGCCGTGCCCGAGATGCTGGGCCGCATCGAGCGCACCGCCGCCCGGCACGACACGCTCATCGCGAACATCGCCCACGCCGGCGACGGGAACCTGCACCCGCTGCTGATCACGCCGGCCGGCGACACTGCGGCCCGGGCGCGGGCGCAGCTGGCGTTCGCCGACATCCTCGCGGACGCACTCGATCTGGGCGGGACGGTCACCGGCGAGCACGGCATCGGGCTGCTCAAGCTCGACGGGCTGGCTCGGGAGCTGTCGTCGGCCGTGCTGCAGATGCACCGCGCCGTGAAGGCGGCCCTCGATCCGCACGGCATCCTCAACCCGGGCAAGGTCGTCCCGGGTCCGTTCAGCGACGGGCCAGCAGCAGCAGGGTCGAGTACTCGACGGTGAGGGAACCGCCCAGGTCGTCGACCGCATCGCCCAGGGCGGCCAGCAGCTCGCTCCTGGCCGGCTCGGGCAGCAGCTGGTGGTCGCTGAAGGTGGCCAGCAGCTCCAGCCAGTCGTCCCGGCCGTACGTCTGCTGCCAGTCGAAGCGGCGGTTCGTGACGTCGGTGAACCCGGCGTCGGCGAGGCCCGGTACGGCGACCTGCGCCGACGTCGGCCCGCTGCCCGCGTGGCCGTTCATGCGTCCCAGCAGGGCCGGCGCATGCCGCTCGTAGATGGCGTCGAAGCGTTCATGCAGCTGCGGCGCGATCGAGTGGACGTTCCAGAACAGCGCCACCGTGCCGCCGGGCCGCAGCACCCGGAACGCGGTACGGGCGCCGGCGTCGGGGTCGACCCAGTGCCAGGCCTGCGCGCTGGTCAGCAGGTCGAAGGTGCGGCCGCGGTCGTCCCACTGCTCGAAGGAACTGACCTCGACGTCGATCCCGTGCGCGCGTGCCACCGCGGCCATGGCCGGGTCGACCTCGACGCCGAGCACGCGCAGGCCCCGGGCGGCCAGCAGCACCGAGGCCTTGCCGGTGCCGCAGCCGACGTCGAGGGTCTCGACACCGCTCGACATGGTGGCCAGCTCGTCGAACAGCACGGCGGGGTACTCGGGGCGGGCGCGGTCGTACTGTGCGGCGATGGCCCCGAACGACTCGGCACGGGCCCGGTCGCGGAAGGCGCCCCCGGACGTACCCGCGGAACCCCTACCTGCGCCTACTGAACCCGCCACGTGTCCTCCGGCGGCTCGGGTGATCTCATGGAGTCTGCTTCGGTGAGCAGCCGTCCCGCGCCCAGGGAGTCGACCACGCCACGCGGGAAGGTGGCCCGGGCCCCGGCCCGGCGGATGTCGTCGGCGGGCAGCGGGGACGCCGACGCCACCAGCACGATGTTGCCGAAACGGCGCCGTTTGACCACCGCCGGATCAGCGACGACGAGCACCTGCGGCAGCACCTGGCGCACGGTCTCCATGACCCGGGCGGCGTAACGCAGCGGCGGCCCGTCGGCGAGGTTGGCGAGCAGCACGCCTGCCGGCTTGAGCACTCTCGCGACGTCCGCCAGGAACTCCAGCGTGCTGAGCTCGGCCGGCACCCGGCCGCCGTGGAAGGCGTCGAGCACCACGACGTCGGCGCTGGCGTCCTTCAGCTGCGCGATGCCGGCACGGCCGTCGATCGGCCGGACCCGGATGCGCGCGGCGCGCGGGAACGGCAGCTTTGCCCGCACGAGGTCGGTGACCGCCGTGTCGGGCTCGAGCACGATCTGCGACGAACCCGGCCGGGTCACCGCGATCCAGCGCGGCAGCGTGCAGGCGCCGCCGCCGACGTGGGTGACGGCCAGCGGGCCGTCGGGCAACGTGGCCAGCACATCCGCGAAGCTCTCGACGTAGTCGAAGTCCAGGTAGGTGGGGTCGTCGAGGTCGACGTAGGACTGCCGGACGCGGTCGATGAGCAGCAGGTAGCCGTTCGGCCGATCGAGATCCTCGAGCAGTTCGACGCGGTCGCTCTGTCCGGTTTCGTCCACCCCGTCCAGGTCCACGCGCACCAGCGTACGGGCGCGCCGGCTTACCAAACGGTGAGCACACGCGGTGCGTCCTACGGACATTCAGCCACCCGCCCGTAGAATCGCCGCGTGCAGACGGCGACCGCAGACCCCCTGGTCGGCCGCAAGCTCGAAGGTCGCTACCGCATTCTCGACCGCGTTGCCCGCGGCGGGATGTCCACGGTCTACGCGGCCGTCGACGAGCGGCTCGACCGCCTCGTCGCGGTCAAGGTCATGAACGCCGCGCTGTCGGCCGACCCCGCGTTCAGCGACCGGTTCGCCCGCGAGGCCCGCGCCGCGGCCCGGCTGACGCACCTGAACACCGTCTCGGTGTACGACCAGGGCCACGAGATCGCCGCCGACGGCCACCACGTGTTCCTGGTGATGGAGCTCGTCGAGGGACGCACGCTGCGCGCGCTCATCCACGAGCGCGGCAGGCTGACGCCCGCCGAGGCGGTGTCGGTCATGGAGCCGGTGCTCAGCGCGCTGGCCGCCGCGCACCGCGCCGGGCTCGTGCACCGCGACGTCAAGCCCGAGAACATCCTGCTGTCCGACGACGGCGTGGTGAAGGTGGCCGACTTCGGGCTCGCGCGGGCCGTCGAGACCGACCCGTCGTCCACCCGCACCGGACTGATGATGGGCACCGTCGCCTACTGCCCGCCCGAGCAGCTGAGCAAGGGCAACGCCGACCCGCGCTCGGACGTGTACTCGGCCGGCATCGTCTTCTTCGAGCTGCTCACCGGCCAGCCGCCCTACCGCGGCGACTCGGCGATGAACATCGCCTACCAGCACGTGCACAGCAGGGTGCCCGCGCCGTCGTCGCGGGTCCGCGGCATCCCCAACGAGATCGACGAGCTGATCGTGGCGGCCACCGACAGCGACCCGTCCGGCCGGCCCGCCGACGCGGCTGCGTTCCTGGCCGAGCTCGCCGACGTCCGCGCGCAGCTACGCCTGCCGGTCACCGCGATCCCGCCGCGCCAGCGCCCCGCCTCGCGCGCCGACCACCGCGGCGCTACCGCAACCCGGCACCGGCCCCAGGCACGGCCCGCGGAGGCCACCACCGGCGTGCTGCGCGCCAACGCCGGGCGGCACGACACCAGCGTCGTTCCCGGGCGACGACCCGTCGGCGAACCGCCGCCCGGGCGTCGCGGCCCGCGCGACGACAACAGCCCGCCGCCGCCGGTCGTCATCCCGCCGCCCAAGCAGCGCCGCCGCAAGCGCGGCCGGCGCAAGGGTCTGCTAGTCCTGCTGCTGATCATCGCGCTCGGCGCCGGTGCCTTCTTCGGCGCGAAGAGCCTCATCGCCTGGCGCTTCGCGCACGTCCCCGACGTCGCGCGACTGTCGCCGGATGCGGCCATCGCCAAGCTCGAGAAGGCGGGTTACA